>JAPUFN010000358.1 GCA_027293665.1 Gammaproteobacteria bacterium
ATTGGGCAGTGCGTATCCAGATCAAGCCGTTTGTCCGCTGGATCTGGCTGGGCGGACTCCTGATGGCGCTCGGTGGCAGCCTTGCGATCGCTGATGCGCGTTACCGGCGCCTGCGCAAGCGCATGATTGCGCAGAACTTGATCGCGGCGGGCTGACGTGAAGCGCGCAAGGCTATTTCTGCCGTTGGTGATCTTCCTTACGATCATTGCCTTCGGCTACGCCGGTTTCGAACTGAACGATCCACACCAGTTGCCTTCGGCGCTGCTCAACAAACCTTTTCCCGAGTTTTCCGCTCCACTGCTTGCCGAACCTGCCCGCGTGGTCGATCGGCAATCGCTGTTGGGCACGCCGGTGCTGGTCAACGTCTGGGCGACCTGGTGCCCAACCTGCAAGGCGGAACATGACGAACTCATGCGGATCCGGCGGGAGACGGATCTGCGAATCGTTGGTATCAATTACAAAGATCAGCGCGCCAAGGCTCTGCGCTGGCTGGCCGACTACGGCAACCCGTACGATTTTGTTCTGCAGGATCTCGACGGTGGGCTTGGGGTGGAATTGGGCGTGTATGGTGCGCCGGAGAGTTTCCTGCTCGATGCGCAAGGCCTGATCGTCTACAAACGGGTTGGGGACATCAATCCCAGGGTCTGGCGTGATGAGTTGCTGCCGCAACTCGAGACTCTGGAGGTCGGTGTCGGTTCGCTGAGCGCGGATCTGCGATGACCCTGCGGCTGCTCCTGATCTGTGCCGTTGCCGTGCTGCTGTTGAGTTTCGGCCCGCCCGCCCGGGCTGCGGCGCAGGTAGACATCTATCAGTTTCCGGACTCGCAGACCGAGCTGCGCTACCGCGGTCTCATCGATGAGTTCCGCTGTCCGAAATGTCTCAATACCAACCTTGCGGGATCAGACGCGCCAATCGCACGTGACCTGCGGCGCACCGTGCATCGCCTGGTGGTGACAGAGGGTTTCACTGATGATCAGGTGCGGGACTTTCTGCAGGAGCGCTACGGCGACTTCGTGCTTTACTCGCCGCCATTCAAGCCGGGCACCTGGATTCTCTGGCTGGCGCCGCTGGGCTTTGTGCTGTGTGGCGCAATCATCCTGCTGCGCACAGTGCGCCACCAGGGTGCGGTGCCGCTCAATGAGTCTGAGCAACGGCGGATCGCTGCAATCGTTGGTACGGCCGATACTGGTGCTCACACCGAAGATGGCGACGTAAACGTCGAAGATGGCGCCGTAAACGTCGAAGATGGCGCCGTAACCGTCGAAGATGGCGCCGTAACCGGCAAAGATGCCGGTCCACAAATGGAGCTCGATCGCTAGATGTTCTGGGTATATGCCGCTGCGCTGCTGTGCCTCGCTGCTTTGTTCATCGCCTGGCCGTTGCTCCGTAGCCCACGGCGCCTCACGCGGGTCTCACGCGAAGCAACCGTTAAGGCGTTGTATCGTGATCGCCTCGCGGAGATTGCCAATGAACTCCACGGCGGCACGATCGCGGCCGAAGATCGCGCACAGGTGGAGGCTGAACTCGGCTCATCGCTGCTGGCGGATTACGCAGCAGATTCCACGCCGCTGAATCCGACGGATGCGCGACTTGGCAGGGGGCTGGTCGTTGCGACGGTGCTGCTGGTGATCGCAGGTGTCCTGTTTATATACAACGGGCTTGGTGATCCTGCGGCCGACCGGCTGCTCGGCGCCGAGTCACTGTTGCGACTGGATCCCGAGGCGGATAGAGAGGCGTTGCTGGTGTGGCAGGAAAAACTACGCGAACGGGTCGCGGCCAGACCAGCCGATGCGCAAAGCTGGTATCTGCTGGGTCACAGTGAGTTACAGCTTGCCGAGTATCAACGTTCGAGCGAAGCGTTCGCGATGGCGTATGCGCAGTTCGGTGCTGATCCGAATATCGACGTTTACTGGTTGCAGGCGCGTTATCTGGCCGCAAACGGCCAGGTGGACAGTGCCACACGAAGCATCGCCGAGCGAATTCTGCAGCGCGATCCGAACCACCCGCTGGTCCTGGAAATGTATGCGATCGACGCATATCAGTCGGGCGATTACCGCACGTCGGTAGGTCATCTGAATCGGGCGCTCTCACGTGCGATCAATCCGTCACAACGTGCGGCTCTGCAAGACGGTATGCGCGAAGCACGCACACGCCTGGGCGATTTGACGCCAAGTCTGGATGTTGCGATTGCGGTGAGTGGCGATGTGCCGCACGGTGCTATGTTGTTTGTTATCGCGCGACCGATGGGCGGCGGCATGCCCTTCGCAGTCGTCCGGCGGCCGGCGGTGGATTTCCCCCGTTCCATTCGGCTTGATGACGCGGTAAGCATGAACCCGGCACAATTGCTGTCGCAGGCAGGCGCGGTGGAAGTGGTCGTTCGACTGAGTCTCAACGGCACTCCCATGGCCCAGTCTGGTGATTGGGAATGGCGCTCGCAGCCGATCGAGCTGGCCGCTCTCGCAGAACCACTGCAGCTTGACGCAACACTTGCAGCACCGCAGCCGGGTACCGGCGCACCGACTACAGCCACGCGACCTGTTCTGCCATAAGCCCGATGTGCTGCGCACGCCAGCCTGAAACCATTTCTGGACCGCGTTGTCGAACCTGTAATTGTCTCGGGCGTGGCCGCGATGTGTCCGGGTCGTTCTTTGCGGGGGAGGTTGGGGCACAGCCATGGAATTCGAACCGGCAGTCAGTTTGACCGAGCAGATCGCCGATCATCTCGGTAGAGATATCATTTTTGGCCGTCTCCAGCCGGGTTCTCGGATACAGGAACTCAAAGTAGCCGGCGATCTCAGCGTCTCGCGCGGCTCCGTGCGTGAAGCCCTCCTGATCCTGGAAAGGCGCCATCTCATTGAGATCATCCCGCGCCGGGGTGCAGTTGTGAGCCGTTTGGAAGTCAATGAAATTGCCAATTTTTGCGAGCTGTTTGCGGAAGTCCAGATCATGTTCTTCGTCAAGCTCGCCGCGATCAGAGAACTCGATACCAGCGGCTTCTGCGCGCCGCTCGAAGACATGGCACAGGCAGTCGTTGCCCGGGATCTGGTTGCGATGCTCGAAGCGCGGCAGGCTTTCTTCAATGTCGGCTTGCCCCTCCTGAATGATTTTTATCTCGGCTCCGTAGTCAGCGGCCTCATTCCGGCAGGCTTGCGCCTCGCCCATCTTGCGGCACGCCACGCGGACTATGAATCCCGGGACACGTTGCGTTACCACCAGGCCCTGCTGGAGGCGCTGGAAAACGACGAGGAACGACGAGTGGAGGAATTGGTACATGCCTACAATGGCCGTGAGCAGAAACTGGCGCTTGGTTGTTCTGTCGGCGGACGGTTGCCTGCAAGCGGCCATGCCGAAACCAGATTGATCGCCTGATAGCGGCATTTTTGGGCGTGTTGGGGTGTTACGCTTGTGAACTATTTGCTTTAGACTAGCGCCTTCTCAGCTCAGGGTGATCTACGCGCTCAATGCGGCTTAAGCAGATCAAGCTCGCAGGTTTCAAATCATTTGTCGATCCGACAACGGTCACCCTCCCCGGCAATCGTTGTGCCGTAGTAGGGCCAAACGGATGTGGCAAGTCGAACATCATCGACGGCGTGCGTTGGGTGATGGGCGAAAGCTCAGCCAAACAACTCCGCGGTGAAAACCTCACAGACGTTATCTTCAGCGGCTCGAACTCGCGCCAGCCGACCGCTGTCGCCAGTGTAGAACTCATCTTCGACAACCACGAAGGTCGCATTGGCGGAGAATATGCCGCCTACGGAGAAATTTCCGTGCGGCGCCAGGTCACGCGGGACTCCCAGTCGAGTTATTTCCTCAACGGCCACAAATGCCGGCGCCGTGACATTATGGACATCTTCCTGGGCACCGGGTTTGGTCCACGCAGTTATTCCATCATCGAGCAGGGGATGATCGGTCAATTGGTGGAAGCCAAACCGGAAGATCTGCGGGCCTATCTGGAGGAAGCCGCCGGGATATCCAGGTACAAGGAGCGTCGCCGGGAAACCGAAAATCGGATCAAACATACCCGGGAAAATCTTGCCCGGCTCACCGACATTCGCGACGAGCTTGAAAAGCAGATCAAGCATCTGGATCGTCAAGCCAAGGCTGCCGGCCGCTATCGTCGGCTCAAGACTGAAGAGACCAGTCTCACCGCGGGTCTTTACGCGCTCAGATTTGGCGCACTTGAGCACCAGCTCGCCGAGCACCAGAGCAACATTCAACAACTCGAAGTTGCCTATGAGCGCAGCGCTGCCCTCCAGCAGGGATTGGACACAGAAATTGAATCGGGTCGACAGCAGCACGCAGACAGCAGCGAATCCTTCAACGAAGTGCAGGGTCGCTACTATCAGCTGGGCGCGGACATCGCCCGAATAGAAGAAGCCATCCAGTTCAATCGCGAGAGGGTCAAGCAGCTCGAGCTCGATCTCGAGACAGTGCAACAGCGCACCGGCGAAACCTCGCAGCAACTGGCGATGGATCAGGGTCAGATCAGCGAGATCAAATCACAGGTCGCCGCACTGGGCCCGGCTGTCCGCGAAGCCGAAGTGGCTGATCAACAGGCTCACACCTTGCTCGATGAACTCGAGGAGCGCTATCAGGAAAATCAGAATGCGTGGGAGGCATTTATCCGGGCAGCTGCAGAAAACGAGCGCCATGCGGAAGTTCAGGCATCGCGAATCGAACATCTCGAACAATTGCTGCAACGGCTGCGTGGCCGTCATGAGCAGCTCACCAGCGACGCGGAGATCATGCCGCCTTCGGGCACGGAGGACGTGAATTCGCTGGCGGCGGAAATTGCTGAAAGTGAAATTAATCGGCGTGCCCTGGAATCCGAGGTCGATGTCTGTTTCAGCGCGTTAGCCACAGCCCGCGAAGATGTGCTCATGCGCGACAAGGTTCTCGAGGATGCGCGTGGTGAGGTGCAAGCGTTACGGCACGACCTTGCAAGCCTCGAGGCCTTGCAGAGGGCGGCCCTCGGCCGCGAAGCGCGCGAATCGCATGAGTGGATCGAAGCGCAGGGGCTGAGTGCTGCACAACGGCTTGGCGAGGCGTTGTCGGTTGTGCCTGGCTGGGAACAGGCGGTAGAAACGGCGCTGGGAGACTATCTGCAGGCGATTCGGGTCGACGATATTGAGTTGTATCAGGCTACGTTCACCACCTTCAGTGGCGGTGGTGTCACGCTGTTTGAAGCGTCTGTCGATACCCAGAAGATGGCCGGCGCGCTGCCGAGCCTGGCATCTCTCGTCCGCAGTCAGGATCTGAAATTGGGCTCGGTGCTGCAGGGGATATACGCGGCCGAATCCGTCGCCGTTGCGCTTGCTAATCGCGCCGCGCTCAAGCCTGGCGAGAGTATCGTCACCCGTCAGGGAGTCTGGTTGGGACCAGACTGGATCAAGCGGGTTGCCGAGCCAACCGAAGCGAGCAGCAAGGGCATCATCCATCGGGCACAGGAACTCGAAACGCTGAACCTGCGGGTGGAGGAAGCCGAATCAACGCTTGCCGATCTGCAGAGTCACGTTGTAGAAGGCCGCGCGAGAATAGAACAGCTCGAAGGCGAGCGCGAAGCGTTTCAGCTTCAGATCAACCAACTCAATCAATCGCTCGGTGATTTGAAAACCGATCACGGTGTGCGTCGCGTGCAGCTTGAAGAAGCCGATGCGCGACGGATTCGCCTGACCGGAGAGAGAGCGGAAATCGATCAGCAGATTCACGAGGAAACCGAGCGACTCAAGACAGCTCGGCAGACGTTGGCCAGCGTCCTGGAGGCGCAGGAAGGTCAGGAAGACAAGCGTGCAGGGCTCGACAACCGGCGCCAGGATACGCAACGCGAACTTGAGCTGGCACGCGTGTCCGCACGCGCAAGCCGCGACCACTTTCACACGCTCAATACCCAGTGGCAGGGGCTGCAGTCGAAACTTGCCGCGAGCGAAACGGCCCGTGATCGTCTGGTACGGCAACAAAGTGAACTCAATGAGCAGCTGGATGTGCTCAAGCAGGGTATTGCAAACAGTGCGACGCCATTGCCGGAACTGAAAAATGAGCTGGAAGCGAAGCTCGCCGAACGGTTGACGGTGGAATCCCAACTCGGTGAGGTGCGCAATGCACTCGAGTCGATCGATCAGCGAATTCGCGAACTAGAAGGGCAGCGAACGGATACCGAAGCCGGGTTGAACGATCTGCGCGGTGAGCTTGAAACCGCACGGGTGAACCGTCAGGGACTGAGCGTGCAAGCTGAAAATATCACTGAACAGTTGCAGTCAACCGGCATCTCGCTGGAACAAGCGCGCGAAGAGTTGCCCGAAAAGGCCACGACAGAAACCTGGGAACGCGAGCTCGAGCGCATGGATCGACGCATCCAGCGCTTGGGCCCGATCAATCTGGCAGCGATTGATGAATTCGAATCGCAATCACAGCGCAAGAAATACCTGGATCAGCAGAACGAGGACTTGGATCAGGCATTAGAAACTCTCGTCGCTGCGATTCGGAAAATAGACCGGGAAACCCGGCAACGATTCAAGGAAACGTTTGAGGCTGTGAACGCGCGGCTCGGCGAATTGTTTCCGAAAGTTTTCGGCGGAGGACACGCCTATCTGGAACTGACAGGGGAGGATCTGCTTGATACGGGCGTTTCGCTGATGGCGAGACCCCCGGGAAAGCGCAATACCAGTGTGCATCTGCTCTCTGGTGGCGAGAAGGCTATGACAGCGGTGGCGTTGATTTTCGCCATTTTCCATCTCAATCCGAGCCCGGTTTGCCTGCTCGATGAGGTTGATGCACCGCTTGATGACGTTAACGTCTTGCGCTTTGCGGAGTTGATTCGGGAGATGTCCGAGGACGTGCAGTTCGTCATCATCACTCATAACAAGCTGACGATGGAAATGGCCGATCACTTGATGGGAGTGACGATGAATGAGCCTGGCGTATCACGCCTGGTGTCCGTGGACGTGGAAGAAGCTGCTGCGATGGCAGTCTGATCTCTGCGGAGATCGTTTTGACTGATTCGCAGGTGCGCAACCGTACTGTGAGTAGACGGCCGCGAGGCCGGCGGATAGGAAGATCAATTATAGCGTCGATCATCGAATCGGCGGCTGATCGGAAGTTAGTGTCAGGTCGCGTGAGTGACCGAAGGAGCCGGAAGTGGATATTAAAGACTACATCCTGATTGGTGGGGGGCTGCTCATCGCAACCGTCGTTGCTCACGGATTCTGGATTGCCTGGCAGGCACGCCGGGAAGATCTGCGAATCGATATTAAACCGGACCTTTTCCCCGCCGACATCGACGATATTGAGCGTCTGCGCGGGGAGCTTCCCAACGGTGGCTCGCGACCGGCAAATCTGCCCCGGCTGGATCCCACTCAAGCGACTTTCGAACTGACCGAACCGGAGCTCGAGGGTGTTCGGCCGGC
>JAPUFN010000359.1 GCA_027293665.1 Gammaproteobacteria bacterium
CGTCCCGACGAATTCCAGGGGTCTGCGAAATCGTGCGTACTGTTTCGAGTTCAAGTGAGCTGGACATCTCGTTTTCGCTACCCAGTCGCAGCACGACGATGGAGTTGTCCGTGCCGGAGACCTGCATTATTTCTTCGAGTCCCGCAGCAATTGATAGAACGACCAGCAGCGCTGCGACCACGCCTGCGATTCCCACCAGTGTCATCAGAGATGTAGCGAGCCTGGCGGGCAAGGTGCGCACACTCAGCGTTGCCACGGCTACGAACTGGGAGAGGAAATGGCGCATTGTCAGCCCCTGCCAAGTCCAGTAGCCACCTGCAGTCTCAGCGCCGAGACTGCCGGCAGGACCGAGCTCGCAACAGCCAGGAGTGCGATCCACAACGATCCCTCGACGATGTCGCGGGTTGAAAGGTGCAGGACGCCGGTCATACCTAATGTTGACACTCCCGCTTGCATGGCCCATCCGGCCAATAGCATCCCCAGCACGCCTGCAGAGCTGCACAGCAATACACACTCACCGATCACGAAGCACATGACGCGAACGTCGCTGAAACCAACCGCCTTAAGCACAGCGAGTTGGGATCTGCGCTCGTGCACCGAATGCGCCACCGCATTACCGACGACCAGTAGGATAACGAAGAAGGTGACACCGACGATTGAAGTGATGATCGTTGCAGTGTCACCAACCTGATTGACGAATGATTGCAGAAAAGCGCGTTCTGTCGATGTCTTGGTCGCCGTCGAAGAGTTGGCGAATTGCGCATCGAGACGCGCAGCAACGACCGCGGGCTCTGCATCGCTCTCAACCGCGATGACAAACCAACGCACCTCACCTCGTGCAAACGGACTGCTCTCCTCCATATACTCATGGTGAATAAACATCTGCGCCTCATCCACGCTGTCGTCCGCACCGGTGAAAATCCCCTCCAGCGTGAACTCCCATGTGTCTTTGCCATCAGCCTGAGTATAGATCGTGCTGCGCAAACCAATTCGATCACCCACCTGCCAGCCAAATCGCTCCGCAAGACCAGCGCCGACAATCGCGCCGGTTCGTGTAGCAAGCCACTGCTTGCGCTCGTTCGCATCGAGTTCGTACTCAGGATATACATCCAGGTAGGTCGGGTTGACCGCCAACTGTGGAAAGAAGTTTCGTGGATCCTGGTATTCACCACCAAACCACAGCACGTACGTCGCATGCGCAACACCTTCGGTTGCGATGATGCGATCGTAGTAATGAACGGGTAGCGCCTGAACGATGCTGACCTTGTGAATCATGCGCAAACGATCCACACCAGCAAACTCCGCACCCCCCGCAAAGGCATTTTTGATGGATCCAAGGACACCGTACAGCAGGAACGCAAACACGATTGAGAGGAAGGTAAACGCGGTACGCAGTTTCTTGTCAGTGAGGTTTGCCCATATGAGAGGTAGAAACTTCACGACCCGTTATCCCTTAGCACAAAGTGTGAGCAATTGACGGAACCTCTGATGACCTTGTGTATTCATCATGACATGATAGGCGGGCCTGAGGACGTTGAGTGACGTAGCGGGAACCTCTTTGGAAAACGCACCTGACTTTCTGAAAAAACTGTGGCAGCGCCGGGTGGTGCGGTTCGGAGGCCTTTATCTTGGGGCGTCGTGGGTGCTGTTGCAACTCGCGACGGCACTTGAGGACACCATGCAACTGCCCGACTGGGTGGAGCAGACGACGCTTGCGCTTCTTGTTGTCGGTTTTCCACTCGTCTTCCTCCTCGCGTGGTCGCGGGACACTCAAACCAATGATCGCGAACTCGGATTGAACGAAACGGCAGCAACGGCGGTTTCCGGCAAGCCGTCGATCGCCATACTGCCGTTTGTGAATATGTCCGATGATTCGGAGAAAGAATATTTCGCCGATGGCATGACGGAGGACATCATCAGCGGCCTGTGGCTCTGCAGGTATCTGTCGGTCAAATCACGCGCAGCGACATTCGGCTTGAAGGGCCAATCGCCGGATGTCCGCAAGCTCGGCCAGGACCTGGGCGTCACTTATATCGTTGAAGGCAGTATTCGACCGGTTGCCGATCGTGTGAGCATCAGCGTGCAGCTCATCACGGCGCAAACGGGCGATAAATTATGGGCGGAGGAATACGACCGCCCGGCAGCGCAACTTTTCGACATCCAGGATGCCGTCATCGCCAGCATCACCAGGGCGCTGGGGGTAAATGTATCCAGGGCTGAAAGCTCACGGGCCGCCGCCATGAAGCCCAGCAAACTCAGCGCCTGGGAAGCGGTGCAACGCGGTCCGTTTTACCGAGGCGTCGATGGCAACTCTGAAGAAGAAACCAACAAATCCATCCAGGCACTGCGAGCGGCCACACGAGACGAGCCGGGATACGCGTATGCTCATTCGATGCTTGCCTGGTTATTGCACTATCGAGCGATAAATGGTCTCACGGATGATGCTGACGCGGATTTTCATGAAGCCAACGGTCACCTGCAAAAAGGCCTCGCGCTCGCCGGGGACGACCCTTTCAACCTGAATCTCTGTGCCGGGGCTTTCGGTTACATAGGGCAGGTCGATAAGGCAGAAGAACTCTGCAACCGCGCGCTTGCGATCGACCCGAATTTTGCCGATGTCTATTTCAATCTCGCGCAGGTCTACAGCTTTGCGGGGCGCCTTGAGGAAGCAGACAAGGCACTGGATCGTGTCGAGCAGATGTCACCCAGCGGGCCCATTTCGCGCTACTACGATTGGTATCGATCAATACTGCGATCCTGGCAAGGCCAACATGAAGCAGCCGAACAGCTCCAGCGTTCGACGATTGAGCAATCTCCATCGTACACATCGCCTTACGTTTTTCTGGCAATCTCTCTTGCGGAACAGGGAAAATCCGCGGAAGCCACGCAAGTACTAGATCTTGTACTGACGATTAATCCAAATCTCACCGTTGAGAGACTGATCCCTCTCGCAGGTTTCCATCCGGATCCTGAGCAGGGCCAACACCGGCTGCAGATGTTCAAAGACCTCTGGCCAAAGACAGATGCGAAACGATCAACGGGGAACTCTCAAAGCTGACTGGAGAAGAACTATGGCGACGATAGACGGTGCGACACTGATGGCCCGCAGCCTGAAACAGCAGGGCGTCGAATACATGTTCGGTATCGTGGGCTTTCCGGTTTTCGCAATCGCGGCAGCCGCGCAGAAGGCAGGCATCACCTATATAGGCATGCGTAATGAACAGTCGGCGAGCTACGCCACCCAGGCTGCCGGCTATCTGACCGGACGTCCGCAAGCGTGTCTGGTGGTGCCCGGGCCCGGGGTGATTCATGCGTTTGCAGGACTTGCCAACGCAAAAGAGAACTGCTGGCCCATGGTTCTGATCGGTGGCGCCTCTCGAAGGTATGAGGTTGGTATGGGCGCATTTCATGAGTAGCGCCAGGTTTTACTTGCAAGTCCGTACTGCAAGCATGCCCTGGGCATC
>JAPUFN010000036.1 GCA_027293665.1 Gammaproteobacteria bacterium
CCACCTCTGCCAATCGCCTGCGCCAGATTGTCCTCAGTCACCGCGATGTCCATCGCATGGGTTTCCTCATCGAGCACGATAGAGGCAACCTCCGCCGGGGACATGGCATTGATCGTCAACTGCGCCGGATTATCGTCCCACAGAACAATGTCGATCCGCTCCCCAGCCAGCTCACCGGAAACGGCCTGCACTCGGGAGCCACGCATACCGACACAGGCGCCAATCGGGTCGATTCTGCCGTCATTCGTCTTAACAGCGATCTTCGCCCGCGAACCCGGGTCACGCGCTGCGCCGCGAATTTCGATGACATCTTCTGAAATCTCGGGCACCTCAATTTTGAAGAGCTCCATCAACATCGAAGGCGAGGTCCGCGTCAGTATCAGCTGCGGGCCGCGATTATCGGGCTTGATTTCCAGCAGGAGGGCACGCAGACGATCGCCGACACGAAACGTCTCCCGAGGGATCAGATGGTCGCGTGTCAGGAGGCCTTCGGCATTGTTGCCGAGATCGATGATAATGCTGTCACGGCCAAGTTTTTTGACTGTGCCGCCCACCAGCTCACCCACCCGCGGCAGATACGCTTCGACCACCTGAGCACGTTCGGCTTCCCGGACCTTCTGCACAATTACCTGCTTTGCAGTCTGGGCAGCAATTCGGCCGAACTCCATCGATTCTATGGGTTCTTCGATGGTGTCACCAAGTTGCAGCGCAGGATCCTTTGCCTGCGCTTCGGCAAGCGTCAGTTGCGCCTCCGGGTTCCACTCTTCTTCTTCCTCTTCGTCCGGCTCCATGACAGTCCAGACCCGGAACGTGTCGTACTCACCGGATTCACGGCTGATGATCACGCGAAATTCCGCCTTCTCCGTGTAGCGCTTTTTGGTTGCAGTTGCGAGTGCAACTTCTATTGCGTCAAAGATAACTTCTTTAGACACACCCTTCTCGTGGGATACCGTATCCACGACCAAGAGTATTTCTTTTGTCATGTCGTTCATCGGGCCTCAATCGAACTGCGGGACAATTCGTGCCCGCTGTACGTTCTCCAATGGCAATAAAAACTCATCCTCTTCGACCTGGACAATCGCTTCATCGTCGTCCAGGCCTGTCAGGATGCCCAGAATGCGTTTACGTCCCTCAAACGGAAAGTTCAAACGCACATCAATCGTTTCGCCTACGCTTTCTTTGTACTGCGAAGGCTTGAACAGAATTCGGTCCATACCTGGCGACGAAACCTCTAACGTGTAGCTTCCTGTCAGAAGATCTTCCACATCGAGGACGTCACCGACACGGCGACTAACCCTCGCGCAATCTTCAACCGACACGCCATCCGCACGATCGATATAGAGTCGCAGCTTCGAATACCTACCCCTAGATAGAAATTCCACTCCCCAGATTTCGCAATCCTCTGATTGCACAACCGGCGCCAGCAGATCCTCGATCTCGTTTTCTTTTCTGTTCAACTTTCTCCACACCAATAAAAAATGGGCTTACGCCCATTTCTTCAACTGCCTTTGACGTGGACCGTCAAGGTCCGCATCAGAGGTCTTTGCCAGAGCCTTTTGTCTTGGCCGACTTGTTCAGGCCAAGGATTTGCTCCGGGCAAGGGCGCCACGCCAGTGCGCGGCAAGCCACCTTCAGGATGTAACACCTGCAGAATTAACTCTCACAGAGTGTTACTACGCCAGGAAGTTCATAACACTTCCGGCGCCAACCCGGCTGCTGCTACATCGCTAAAACAGCTAAACCGCCGAGTACGAAAAAGCCCCTAATGAGGGGCCTCGATCCTTGGTAGCGGGGGCAGGATTTGAACCCACGACCTTCGGGTTATGAGCCCGACGAGCTACCAGACTGCTCCACCCCGCATCAGCAAGGGGCGGATTATATGGATGCCGATGGGGTCAGGCAACCACGGCAACAGGGATATCGGGTCTTTTTTTAAACGTCCAGATCACCGATTCTGGTGCCGAAGGCGAGACTCGAACTCGCACGGGCTTTCGCCCACTACCCCCTCAAGGTAGCGTGTCTACCAATTTCACCACTTCGGCAAATCAATCAAATTTCCGGGACGTCGGAATCTACACCTTCATCTTGCGGAGTCAACTGCTCCTCCGGGAGGACTTCTTCCACCTCCAGTCCAGTGATCCCTGGTATGCCAAAGCCGTCCACTTCGGCTGCGCGTTCTTTGGCGGTGTAGGCAAGACCAAAAGAAATCAGAAAGAAGCCGATCGCCAGCCAGACCGTGATTTTCGTCAGGAACGACGCAGACCCACCGCTACCGAACATCGTATTCGACGAGCCACTGCCGAAGGCTGCGCCCACATCGGCGCCGCGACCCTGCTGAATCAGCACCAGACCCCCCAGAGCCAGGGCATCCACAACCAGCAACATCAGTAATACGGTTTCAAACGTCGACATTCTCTTTCTCTCGATAACTTCCAAAAAAAATACTTTCGTCATTTTTATGGCAAATTTCTTGCCGGTTCAGTTGCCTGTTTTATCCTGTCGCGAGACCAGCAGCGTGTTTTCCAACCCGCTGCTGGTTAGTTCGCCACCGCGGCCACCGCGGCTGCTACGATCGCCGCGAACTCCGCGGCATCCAGAGATGCACCCCCAACCAGAGCACCATCGATATCCGGTTGGGCAAACAACTCAGCGGCATTCGCCGCTTTGACGCTGCCACCATAGGCAACGGGTACGGTCTGTGCCACCTCCGCAGCCAAATTCGCCAGTTCCCCGCGGATGACCTCGTGCATCGTCTGTGCCACCTGCGCCGTAGCTGTCTTGCCGGTACCAATGGCCCAGACCGGTTCGTAGGCAACGGCACCTGCGAGCATGCCGTCAGCGCCGACCAGATCAAATACCGGCGCTAACTGCGCTCGGACAACATCTTCGGCTTGTCCAGCATCACGCTGAGCCTCGGTTTCACCGACACAAACAACGGGCGTGAGCCCGGCTCGCAGCGCTGCTGCATACTTCTGCGCAACCAGTTCCGCAGATTCAGCCGCATATTCCCGGCGCTCGGAATGACCCGCAAGGACCCAGCTTGCCCCCAGATCCCGGATCATTTCAGCGGCAACCTCACCGGTATACGCGCCGGAGACCTCCGGGTGCAAATTTTGTGCGCCCAGTGTCCAGTCGGCTTGCGCCGACGCAGCCGCAAGTTCAGACAAATAGGCTAGTGGCGGGAACACCACCACCGCGACGGCATCAGGAATTGCAATCTCCTGCAACGCAACGATTAACGCAGAGGCATAGTCGGCGACAAACGCCTTCGAGCCGTGCATTTTCCAATTTCCGGCGACAATCGCTTTACGCATGCTGCGACCAGCTTATGAAAAGGCGCGCAATATTAACGGCAACCGTTGAGTCCAACAAGACCCCCACCACGATTCGAGCCTGTCGCCGATCAGCGTCAGGCCCGCACGACGTCGGCGAGCTCCGTGGCTATGGCACTGACGAGCTCAAGTTCCTCCCCTTCAACCATCACCCTGACCACAGGTTCTGTCCCGGAAGGCCTGATGAGAACGCGGCCCCGTCCCGCCAGCTCTCTGGTTTTGGCCGCGACCGCCGCGGTGACATCTGCGGCAACCGCGCGCACCCCGGGTTCACTAACCGCGACGTTGATCATCGTCTGCGGCAATTTCTGTATTCCCTGCTTGAGCTCAAAGAGCGTCTCATCGCGTTTGACCATCGCACAGAGCACCTGTAATGCGGCAACGATGCCGTCACCCGTAGTCGTGAGGTCGAGGCATAGTATGTGGCCGGAGGATTCGCCACCGACTTGCCAATTCTTCTCCCGCATCTTCTCCAGCACATAGCGGTCGCCAACCGGCGCCCGGACGAACGGAATGTTTGCTGCGGCGAACGCCTGCTCGAGACCGAAATTGGACATTACCGTGCCGACAACGCCACCTTCGAGTCGGCCCTCTTCGGCTCGCTGGCGGGCGATGATGTAGAGCAGTTCATCACCGTCCACCTGCTCACCGCTGTGATCCACCATAATGACCCGATCACCATCACCATCGAAGGCAATACCCACATCGGCGCCGAGCTCTACAACTTGCGCCGCAAGTGCTGCTGGATCGGTCGCGCCGCATTCTGCATTGATATTGAAGCCGTCAGGCTCGCACCCCATCGTGGTAACTGTTGCGCCAAGTTCTTCGAACACACCCGGAGCGACGTGGTAGGTCGCGCCATTGGCGCAATCCAGCACAACGTTCAGGCCGGTCAACCGGAAGCCGCGATTCACTGAGGCTTTACAGAACTCGATGTACCTGCCCGCCGCGTCGTCAATTCGGGAAGCTTTACCGAGCCGGTCAGAATCCACGCAAACCATATCCTGTTCGAGCTGTGTTTCGATCTGCAGCTCAACATCGTCTGGCAACTTGTTACCCATACCGTCGAAGAACTTGATGCCGTTGTCATAGTAGGGATTGTGCGAAGCACTGATGACGATCCCGGCATCCGCCCGCAACGTGCGCGTCAGATACGCGACTGCAGGTGTTGGCATCGGACCCATCAGACTCACGTTTGCACCGGCTGACGCCAGGCCCGACTCGAGCACCGATTCCAGCATATAACCTGAAATGCGCGTGTCTTTGCCGATTAGAATGTGGCTTGCGCCATGACCGGCGAATACCTTGCCCACCGCCCAGCCCAATCGGAGACAGAATTCAGGGGTGACGGGATACTCGCCGACCCTGCCGCGAATACCATCTGTGCCGAAATATTGCCTTGTCATGATCCGCTGACTCCCGCCGTCGACCAACT
This sequence comes from Gammaproteobacteria bacterium, assembly GCA_027293665.1. Lineage (GTDB taxonomy): Bacteria > Pseudomonadota > Gammaproteobacteria > Pseudomonadales > Azotimanducaceae > SZUA-309. Next base: position 4,768 of record JAPUFN010000036.1, read on the forward strand.
TTCCATGCAACCGACCGGAGCGAAGGCCTGTAGCACCTTGAGCGCATCTACCGTCGGTGCAACATCGTGCACCCTTACGATGTTTGCGCCATTCTGCACTGCCAGCAACGCCGCCGCGACGCTGGCCGCCATTCTTTCGTGTGCGTGTCTGCCCGTGATGGCGCCCAGCATGCTTTTCCTCGACAGGCCGACAACCAGCGGTAATTCCGCCATCCGCACTGATTCCAGATTTCGCAATAACTCCAGATTGTGCGCCATCGTCTTACCGAATCCGAAACCCGGGTCGATACAGATTCTTGCCATATCGATTCCGGCGTTGCGACAAGCCATCACACGTTCCACGAAAAAAGCTGCGACTTCCGACACAACGTTTTCGTAACTGGGATCGCTTTGCATCGTTCGCGGTTCACCCTGCATGTGCATGATGCAGACCGCCGCGGATGAATCTGCAACCGCGTCCAGCATCGCAGGCTCGGCAAGACCCGTGACATCGTTGATCAGATGACAGCCGGCGGCCAGCGCTGCGCGGGCCACCGCCGGCTTGCAGGTGTCCACGGACACAATGGTATCGAGCCCAAGGAGGCGTTCTACCACGGGCATCACACGGCGGAGTTCTTCATCGACCGAAACGGCCGCGGCACCTGGACGAGTCGATTCGCCGCCCACATCGATAATCGCAGCACCGGCAGCCACCATGCGCTGCGCGGTAGCTTCTATGAGGGAAAGATCCGGCGCGTCACGAAGAAAAAGTCCACCGCCGTCTGAAAAAGAATCAGGGGTTACATTCAGTACGCCCATGACCTGAGGTTGCGCTAACCGCAACTCGCGACTGCCACACTGCAGACACCGTTCGTTCAGGGCTTTATCCAGGACGATTGCCGAATCAGTGCTCTTCGGCAGGTCCGCCGATCGGCGGCGCGTCGGATTCGTCCTCGCTCGAAGCCGAGGGTGGTGTTTCATCTGGCTCCCGGGGTTTTGCACCAGCCATAATGTCGTCGATCTGATCGCTATTGAGGGTTTCGAACTCAATCAGCGCGTTGGCCATGTTGTGGAGCTTGTCTTCATTGTCTTCGAGCAATTTCTTCGCTCTTGCATAACAATCATCGATGATTGCGCGAATCTCTTCATCAATGGCCCTTGCCGTGTCCGGCGAGTGAGCCTTCGTTTTCATGCCCGCTGACATACCGAGGAAGACCTCTCCATCTTCTTCCTCGTACATGACGGGACCCATCTTCTGCGACAGCCCCCATTTGGTGACCATATTTCGCGCAAGTCCGGTGGCACGCTCAATGTCGTTGGACGCACCGGTAGTGACATGCTCCGGGCCCAGAATCAGTTCTTCGGCGATTCGACCACCGAAGAGGCTGCAGATCTGACTGAGCACGCTCTGCCGGCTGAGGCTGTAGCGATCTTCCTCTGGCAGAAACATCGTCACGCCCAATGCCCGCCCGCGGGGAATAATCGTGACCTTGTAGACGGGATCGTGATCCGGCACGAGACGGCCAATGATGGTATGTCCGGCCTCATGATAAGCGGTGTTGAGCTTCTCCTTGTCCGACATGACCATGGACTTACGCTCTGCGCCCATCATGATCTTGTCTTTCGCCTTTTCGAAGTCCGCCATCTCAACCAGGCGCTTGCCGGAGCGAGCGGCAAACAGCGCCGCCTCGTTCACCAGGTTGGCGAGGTCGGCGCCGGAAAAACCCGGTGTACCACGGGCAATGATGGAAGCATCGACATCGTCCGCCAGAGGTACTTTGCGCATGTGAACCTTGAGGATCTGTTCGCGACCGCGGATGTCCGGCAGACTGACAACGACCTGCCGGTCGAAGCGGCCCGGCCGCAGTAACGCAGGGTCAAGTACGTCCGGTCGGTTGGTTGCGGCGATGACGATGATCCCGTCATTCACCTCGAAGCCGTCCATCTCAACCAGCAGCTGGTTCAGCGTCTGTTCGCGTTCATCATGGCCACCACCGAGTCCCGCCCCGCGATGCCGGCCGACAGCGTCGATTTCATCGATGAAGATGATGCAGGGCGCCTGTTTCTTGGCCTGTTCGAACATGTCACGCACCCGGGACGCGCCAACACCGACGAACATCTCGACGAAATCCGAGCCGGAGATCGAGAAAAATGGCACCTTCGCCTCGCCGGCGATCGCTCTTGCGAGCAGCGTTTTACCGGTACCCGGCGCTCCGACCATAAGTACGCCGCGCGGAATACGTCCGCCAAGCCGCTGAAACCTGCCCGGATCGCGCAGAAACTCGACGAGTTCCAGCACCTCATCCTTGGCTTCATCGACGCCGGCCACATCGGCAAACGTGGTTTTGATCTGATCTTCGTTCAGCAGACGCGCCTTGCTCTTGCCGAACGCCATAGGGCCGCCACGGCCTCCGGCGCCGCCCTGCATCTGACGCATGAACAGCATGAAGACCGCGATAATGATGAGAATCGGGAAGCTCGCAATGAGCAGCTGAGCCCAGATGCTCTGCTGTTCCGGCAGTTTGCCCGTGGTCTGAACGTTGTGGTTGTACAGATCATCGAGCAGCTTCTGGTCATAGACGTCCGGCCGGATTACGCGGAACTGGTCACCCGATTTGCGGATGCCACGGATGATGAGACCGTCGATCTCCACCTGCTGCAACTGGTCGGTGCGGATCTGTTCGATGAAATCTGTATAGCTGATCGTTTCCGGCTCCGGCTGGACGTTGAAATTGTTGAAAACCGTGAGCAGCACTGCAGCGATGATCAGCCACAGCAGTAAATTTTTTCCCATGTCTGTCAAGGACTTATCCTCATAACTCGATCACCGCGCATTACCCTGGAGCCGTCGGGAGCAGGTCGCTGGGACCTGTCGGCAGGTCCCAACCGGGAAGGTAGCGTACACCACTACGAATCCCCAAGAAACTGCGCCGGTGCACGGAATTGTGAGCCCACCGCATACATTTCGCGGGAATCCGGACGTGACGCAGGGGGTTTTACCAGCTTAAATTTAGCAAATATCTTGCGCATATCTCGAACCCAGTCATCAATGCCTTCGCCCTGAAATACCTTGACCACAAAACCACCGCCAGGTTTCAACCACGTCTGCGCCGCAACAACTGCTAATTCGAGCAACTCCATCGCCAGCGCCTGATCCGACGCACGTATTCCTGTGATATTGGGGGCCATATCCGACAAAACAAGGTCCACGCGGGAATTTTCGAGCGCCGCGGCAATCTTACCGGCCGTCTCGCGTGTTCCCAGGGTGCCATGGATCACCACGGTGTCGGCAGCGGCATTGACCGCACGAAAATCTACCGCCACCAGTACGCCTGTGGCTGAACCGCCCCGCCGGCCGCCAATACGCGATTCCACGTAGCGCGTCCAGCCACCGGGCGCCGCACCCAGTTCCAAAACCCGCATGCCCGGGCGCAGTAAACCAAAACGTTCATCGAGTTGCTCCAGCTTATAGTAGGCGCGCGAAACGCGGCCTTGTTTAGCCGCTTTCTGCGCGAACGGGTCTTTGCGCTGGCGGGCGAGCCAGCGCTCGCTGGATTTGCTGCGTTTTGTGGTCATGGTGCTGCAATTCTGCACAACATGCGCTTAGAATGCGCGCCGATGAAAACCAACGATTCCTGAACCACACCATGGATAACAAAACCCGCAAGCGTCTGCGTCAAATTGCCCACCATCTTGAGCCAGTAGTGAGTATTGGCGAAGCTGGCGTGAGTGATACCGTGATTGCGGAAACGCAACGCGCGCTCGACGATCACGAACTGATCAAGATCAAAATCCATGTGGCAGACAGGACCGATCGTGCGCTGCTCGGCGACGCCCTGGTCGAGCAGTGTGGGGCAATCGTCGTGCAGAAGATCGGCAAGGTACTGGTGCTGTTCAGGCAGAACCCGCAGCCGAAGCCGCATCTGTCGAACCTGACCCGCAACTGAGTTGAAGCTATTTAGCGACCTGTTACCGGCATTTTACCGATGCCGGGATTCATAACGCCTTAGAGATGAGCCATTTGCCGGTCACACCAGGACGACCGAGTCGACCTCGTACTCCACCTGGCCGTTTGGCGTTTCGACCACGCCGACGTCACCGACCGACTTGCCGATAATCGCGCGTGCAATCGGCGACATGACCGAGATCTTGCCTTCCTTCAAATCGGCTTCGTCCTCGCCCACTATTTTGTAACGAATCTCAGCGCTACTTTTTGTGCCTTTTTCGGTGTGGATGAGGGTTACCGTTGAACCGAAGATCACTTTGTCCGATGCCGTCATCTTCGAGATATCGATGATCTGAGCATCCGCCAGCCGGCCTTCGATTTCCTGGATCCGGCCCTCGTTGAAACCCTGCTGCTCGCGCGCTGCGTGGTACTCGGCATTCTCCTTGAGATCGCCGTGCGCCCGGCCCTCAGCAATTGCCTCGGTAATCTGCGGCCGCTGCACAGACTTACGCTGCTGCAATTCTTCGCGCAGCGCTTGCGCACCCTCGACTGTCATAGGATTTGGCATTGTTCTACCAGCAAGCTGCGATCAGCCCTCCACTTGCGTCCACCCAGCAGATTGTTCAGCAGGAGATTCCCTGATGGAGGTCCTGCAGTCGTCTGACCTGTATCTGCGTATGATCGCGTTCATAACGGATCGCGATGCAATAGGCTTCGCCGGCGGTCAATGTGGTTGTGTAGCACACTTTGTTCTGCAGCGCGAGTCGCCGAATGACGGCGGAGTCGCGGATGGATTGATGGCCTTCCGTCGTATTGACGATGAGATCGATCTGTTCATTTTTCAGCAGGTCCGCAACGTGCGGCCGACCCTGCCCCACTTTGTTGATCATCGCGCATTCGATACCTGCACCCTGCAGGACTTTTGCGGTGCCGTGGGTGGCGACCAGCACAAAGCCCAGCTCAACCAGTTCTCTGCCGAGGCCAACTAAGCCAACCTTGTCTGAGTCTTTTACGCTCAGGAACGCGCGACCACCACTAGGGAGAATCACCCCGGCTCCCGCCGCCGCTTTGGCGAAAGCCTCCGCAAAACTGTCACCCACGCCCATCACCTCGCCGGTCGACTTCATCTCCGGACCGAGAATCGGATCAACCCCCGGGAACTTGGTGAAGGGAAAAACGGACTCTTTCACGTTGATCTGTGTGGGGATGATCTCGCGGACAAAGTTCTGCTCTTTCAGGCTCGTGCCCGCCATGCAGCGCGCAGCAATCTTCGCAAGCGACGTGCCGATGCACTTGGAGACGAACGGCACCGTTCGCGACGCTCTTGGATTGACTTCCAGCACGAAGATGTCTTCTTCCTGGACGGCGAGTTGCACATTCATCAGACCGACGACACCAAGTTCCATCGCCATCGCTTTGACCTGGTCGCGGATACGATCCTGGATGCTGTCGGCGAGTTGGTAGGGCGGTAGCGAACAAGCGGAGTCGCCGCTGTGAATGCCTGCCTGTTCGATGTGCTGCATGATGGCGCCAATGACCACCTGTTCGCCGTCACACACCGCATCGACATCCACCTCGACCGCCTGATCGAGAAAGCGATCCAGCAACACGGGCGAGTCGTTCGATACGGTCACCGCTTCGGTCATGTAGCGGCTGAGCTCTTCTTCGTTGTAAACGATTTCCATCGCCCGGCCGCCGAGAACGTAGGACGGCCGCACAACGATGGGAAAGCCAACCTCGCGCGCACCGGCGATCGCCGTGGCGACATCCACCGCCGTGCGATTCGTCGGCTGTCGCAGACCGAGTTTCTCTATCAGCCCCTGAAAACGCTCCCTGTCCTCGGCCCGATCGATGGCGTCGGCGCTCGTGCCGAGAATGGGGACACCGGCTTTTTCCAGCTCCTCCACCAGTTTCAGCGGGGTCTGACCACCAAACTGCACGATCACGCCTTCGGGCTTTTCAAGGTCAACGATGGCAAGCACGTCCTCCAGCGTTACGGCCTCGAAATACAACCGGTCCGAGGTGTCGTAATCCGTTGACACTGTCTCCGGGTTACAGTTGACCATGATCGTCTCGTAACCATCTTCACGCATGGCAATTGCTGCGTGGACACAACAGTAGTCAAACTCGATCCCCTGACCGATCCGGTTCGGACCACCGCCGAGTACCATAATCTTGCGGCGATCCGAAGGTGCTGCCTCGCACTCTTCTTCGTACGTGCTGTACATGTACGCCGTCGCCGACGGAAATTCGGCCGCGCAGGTGTCGACTCGGCGATACACTGGCCGCAAGTCCCAATCTTCGCGCCGCTTGCGCACCGCGTGTTCGTCACAGCCAAGCAACGTAGCCAGCCGGATATCGGAGAAGCCCTGGCGCTTCAAGCGAAAGAGTGTGTCGCGCTGCAGATCGTCGAGCGCGCTGCCGGTGAGACGATCTTCGGTTTGCACCAGGTCTTCGACTTCGGCTAAGAACCAGGGATCGATCGCGCTGAGTTCGTGGATCTCTTCAAGGGACATGCCGAACCGAAAGGCATCGGCGATGTACCAGATTCGCTCGGCTCCCGGCGTCGCCAACTCCCGACGCAACGTTGCGCGAGGGTCCTCGTCATCGGTTTGCAACACAGGATCTAATCCGCTCATGCCTGTCTCGAGGCTGCGCAGTGCTTTTTGCAGCGACTCCTGGAACGTCCGGCCGATCGCCATGACCTCGCCAACGGACTTCATTTGCGTGGTGAGCCGTGAGTCTGCCTGGGGGAACTTTTCAAACGTAAAACGTGGAATCTTCGTGACGACGTAGTCCAGTGTCGGCTCGAAGGAAGCCGGAGTGATACCGGTGATGTCGTTGCGCAGTTCGTCGAGCGTGTAACCCACTGCGAGCTTCGCTGCGACCTTGGCTATGGGGAAACCCGTAGCCTTGGACGCCAGCGCCGAGGAGCGTGATACCCGCGGGTTCATCTCGATCACCACCATGCGGCCGTCTTTCGGGTCGATTGCGAATTGCACATTCGACCCGCCCGTTTCGACGCCAATTTCGCGCAGCACGGCGATCGAGGCGTTACGCATTAACTGGTACTCCTTGTCGGTGAGGGTCTGCGCAGGAGCGACGGTGATGCTGTCGCCTGTGTGCACACCCATCGGATCGACATTCTCGATCGAGCAGATGATGATGCAGTTGTCGCGGTTGTCGCGAACCACCTCCATCTCGAATTCTTTCCAGCCAAGCAGCGATTCATCAATCAGAAGTTCGGTGGTCGGCGACAGATCCAGTCCACGCAGACAGATTTCTTCGAACTCTTCGGGGTTGTAGGCGATACCTCCGCCGCTGCCACCCAGCGTGAAGGAAGGTCGAATGACGCACGGGAAGCCCAGCTGGCTTTGCACCTGAATCGCTTCTTCCAGGCTGTGGGCGATGGCCGAGCGCGGAGTTTCCAGTCCGATACGCTGCATCGCCCGATCAAAGCGCTCGCGATCCTCGGCTTTGTCGATCGCATCCTGACTCGCGCCAATGAGTTCCACGCCGTGTTTTTCAAGCACTCCTTCGCGCACCAGATCGAGCGCGCAGTTGAGCGCCGTCTGACCGCCCATCGTCGGCAGCAGCGCATCAGGTTTCTCGCGCTCGATGATCCGCTCAACCGTCGACCATTCCACGGGTTCAATGTAAGTGGCATCCGCCATGGCCGGATCGGTCATGATGGTGGCTGGATTCGAGTTGACCAATACGACCCGGTAACCTTCGTCTCGCAGTGCCTTGCAGGCCTGTGCGCCGGAATAGTCGAACTCGCACGCCTGGCCGATCACGATCGGACCAGCGCCCAGGATCAGGACGGACTTGATGTCGGTACGCTTAGGCACCTTGTCCCTCCATCATTTCGATGAATTCATCGAACAGGTATTGGCAATCCTGCGGCCCGGGACTCGCCTCGGGATGGCCCTGGAAGCTGAACGCCGGCCGGTCGGTCCGGCGCACTCCCTGCAGGGTGCCATCGAACAGCGAGACATGCGTCGCTTCCAGACAGTCGGGCAGCTGCTCGGTGGCGACCGCAAAACCGTGGTTCTGACTGGTGATCACAATCCTGTCGTCGCGCAGGTCCTTGACCGGGTGGTTGGCACCGTGGTGGCCGTGCGACATCTTCACTGTCGCCGCACCGCTTGCCAGCGACAGCAGCTGATGACCGAGACAGATTCCGAATATCGGGATGCCACTGTCGAGCAGTGTGCGAATCGCCGCGATTGCGTAGTCACACGGCTCCGGGTCACCGGGGCCATTGGACAGAAATATTCCGTCGGGTTTGAGTGAGAGCGCGTCTTTCGCGGTGGTGTCTGCCGGCACGATGGTCAATCGGCAACCGCGCTCGGCCAGCAGGCGCAGGATGTTGCGCTTCACGCCATAGTCGTATGCAACCACATGAAAACGTGTGTCCTTCTGTTTGCCATACCCGGATTCGAGAGACCACACCGTTTCGCTCCAGGACTTTGGCTCCGCACAGGTCACTTCCCTGGCAAGATCCATCCCCTGCAGACCCGGGAAACCGCGCGCCGCTTTCAGTGCCTGCTCCGGATCGACGGCTGGCCCCGCAGCGATGCAACCGGCCAGCGCGCCTTTATCGCGAATCAGACGCGTGAGTCGCCGGGTGTCGACATCGGCTATGGCAACCACGCCTTCGCGCTCGAGGAAGCTCTGCAGTGTTTCCTGCATTCGCCAGTTGCTCGCACGTCGCGGCGTTTGCCGGATGACCAGGCCGCTGGCCCACACCCGATCCGACTCCATGTCTTCAGGGTTGATTCCAGTGTTACCGATCTGCGGATAAGTCAGCGTGATGATCTGGCGGGCGTAGGAAGGGTCGGTGAGAATTTCCTGATAACCGGTCATGGCGGTATTGAAAACCACCTCGCCCACCGACTCACCATCAATACCAATAGAAAACCCGTGAAACAGGCTGCCGTCTTCTAAGGCGAGTAACGCCGGCGTCAATGTGCTTCCCAAACCTTTCAGTTAATCGTGCGGTTTCAGCTTTCGATTTGACAGCGCCCCAGTCACGCCATCGAACCACCTTAAAGCTGCAAAAAGGCGAGATCGATATGCCTGCAAAAGCTGGCTACGATCTCGCCTGGATTTGGGTCGCGTAGTCTACCCAAGTGTGTCGGGGAAGCCCAGGAAATCTCCGAATAGTTGCAGAAATTTTTGCAACCTGCCCGATACTCGACATAGCAGGTTATCCGCCATCTCCTGGATTCCGTACAAGATCAGTCACACGAGTAGCGGGCCCAGGACATCCTGCATGTTGTAGAGGCCCGATTTCTGACTCTTGAGGAAGCGGGCGGCGCGTAGTGCGCCCTGGGCGAAGTTGTCGCGGCTCTGTGCGCGGTGGGTGATCTCTATTCGCTCACCAGCTCCGGCATACATCACGGTGTGTTCGCCGACGATGTCACCGCCTCTGAGAGTGGCGAAGCCTATGGTGCGGCGATCGCGGGGGCCGATTGCACCTTCGCGGCCGTAGATCGCATCCTTGGCGAGGTCGCGATTCAGGGCGTCTGCCAGGATCTCGCCCATGCGCAAGGCGGTGCCCGAAGGGGCGTCGATTTTGTCCCGGTGGTGGACTTCGAGCACCTCGACGTCCACGTCATCGCCAAGCGCTCTGGCTGCAATTTCGATGAGCCGGAAACACACGTTCACACCGATGCTCATATTCGGCGCCTGCAGGATGGCAATGTCGGCTGCCGCAGCGTCGATCAGGGACTGGCCGGTGGCATCGAAGCCGGTCGTGCCGATGACGATCTTTTTCGCCCCTTCGCGACAGGCGTGCAGGGCATGCAGCGTGGCCTCTGGCACGCTGAAATCAACCAGGACATCGAACTCCGACAGGGCGGCTGCAACATCGCGACCAATTGGAATTCCCAGCGCGCCAACCCCCGCAACCTCTCCGGCATCGGCGCCGAGAAAATCGCTGTCCTTGCGTTCCAACGCCGCGCCCAGAGTCAGGTCTTCGGTTTCACTGATCATACGGACGAGGGTGCGGCCCATCCGTCCAGCGGCACCGGCTACTGCCATGCGCATCATTAGCTCCCCTCGATCGCAACTGCCGCACGATCGCACAACGCGATCAGCCGGGCGAGTTGCTGTTGCTTACGAGGCCACTTTACCGCCAGAAGGACTGTTGCGCAGGGGTTAAGCCTTCAAATTGTCAAAGAAGTCTTTAACACCGCGAAACCAGGAAGTTTCTTTGGGCGAGTGTTTCGCGCCGCCTGCTTCGATCGAGGCCTTGAACTGTTTGAGGATGTCGCGCTGGGCATCTGAGAGATTCACCGGGGTTTCGACGTTCACCCTGCACAGGAGGTCGCCGACACCACCGCCGCGCACCGGCGTCACACCCTTGCCGCGTAACCGGAACATTTTTCCGGTCTGAGTTTCCGCCGGAATTTTTAGTTTTACGCGGCCGTTGAGC
>JAPUFN010000360.1 GCA_027293665.1 Gammaproteobacteria bacterium
ACTGGTGGCACCACGCAAGTCGAGGAATGCCCGGCAAAACCCGCTGGCGCTAACGATCTGCTGGCAGAACTACGCTGGGATCTGGGTATTTTGTGCACAACCCGCCTGGTCGAATCCGATGCCGTCACGGGCTATCGCGTCTTCTACGAGTGGGACAACCGTGTGTACAGCAGGGTCATGTCGAACCATCCAGCGGATACTGTCGCGTTGAGAATTCGCCTGGATTGAACCTGCAACGTGGTGAAAAAATGCGCTGAAAAAGCGCGCTGCTAATAACCGGCGGCGGTGGAATCGGTGTGGCGCCTGTCCTGGCCACCTTCCAGCGACATGTTATCCGTGTTGACTACGATCACCTGGGCTGAACCCTGCCCCTCGCGCTCAACGGCTATGTGGCCAAGTTTCTCAAGCAGGCGAATACTGTCCGGCGAAAACGTCTGCTTCTCAAAATAGAACCTGTCGGGCAGCCATTGGTGATGAATACGGCCGGCATCCACCGCAGCCTGCGCGTTCATGCCGTGATCGATTACATTCAACAGCGTCTGCAATACCGTGTTGATTATGGTTCGACCGCCCGGCGTCCCAGTAACCATAAACAGCTCACCGTCTCGGGTAACGATTGTAGGTGACATGCTCGACAGCATCCGCTTGCCGGGCTCGGCAAGGTTAGCCGGCGTGCCGATCAGACCATTGGCGTTTGTGAGGCCGGGGCCGGCATTGAAGTCCCCCATCTCGTTGTTCAGGAGAAATCCAGCACCGGGCACCACGATAGCAGAGCCATAACCGTACTCCAGGGTGTACGTCAGCGACACGGCATTGCGATCTTTGTCGACAACAGAAAAATGCGTGGTTTGCGGGCTTTCGACAGGCCATTCGAAATCCGTGGCCGAGGAAACCGACGCCTGATCAAGCCGGATCGTGCTGCGCATTTACCGGGCGTAGCTCTTCGATATCAATCTGCTGACAGGGTTATCACCGAACTCAGGATCTCCGAGATGCCGCGCCCTGTCCGCATAGGCACGGCGCATTGACTCGATCATGAGATGCAGCGCTGCGGTAGAGCCGAACCCCAGGCTCGCAATGTCGTAGCCCTCCAGGATGTTGAGCATTTCCAGAAGGGTCGTACCGCCGGAACTCGGCGGCGGCATAGAGATTATCCGGTACCCCCGGTAGTCACCCTGCACTGGCTCCCGGCGGTGAGCACGATAGTCCGCCAGATCATCGTGTGTGATCAAACCCCCGTTAGCCCTCATTTCGGCCACGATGAAGTCCGCTGTGGGGCCCTGATAAAATCCTGCTGGACCGTTTTTCGCAATTCGGCTCAGCGAGTCAGCGAGATCCACCTGCCGCAGGATCTCACCCGCGACAAAGGGAGTTCCGTCGTTCGAAAACTGCGCCATCGACGCCGGATATTTCTGCATCCGCTGCAGCGCATTGCGCAAGGATCTCGCCAGGCCATCGGATATGACGAAGCCATCGCGGGCCAGCGCAATCGCGGGCTGCAACAGCCGATCCCACGGCAGCGAACCGCTGTCCTGCCATGCCATGTACAACCCTGCGACTGTGCCTGGAACGCCAACCGACAGATGGCTGAGATGATGTCGCTGGAAGCTGTACTCCCCATCTTCGAGCCACATCTCGGGATGTGAAGCAGCCGGTGCCACCTCACGAAAATCGTACGCTACCGGCTTGTCCGTACGCGGTTGATGGATGAGAAAGCCACCCCCGCCGATATTCCCCGCAGCTGGATGGGTGACGGCGAGCGTAAAAGCGGTCGCGATGGCGGCGTCCACCGCATTGCCACCTTCCTGCAGCACCTCGACGCCAACTGCCGATGCAAACGGGTCAGCCGAGACAACCATCCCGTTCACGGCTCGGGTGGGTTCACTCGCCGCAAATGCCACAGGCCACAACAGGGTCAGCAGCAACCCCAGCAGGACACGGTAACTGGCGCGGAATAAACTGCAGGCTGAATGGATCAAAACCGTCTACCTCTTGGTGTTACTGACTACGTCACTTTATGTTACTGACGACGTCACTGGCTGCATTCCCGGATACGCTACCGGCGTCGATCGAGATCACTACCCCTTCACGGCGTGGATCAGCCGCACCTTCCAGGCCATCGGCGCTGACCATAATCACATGCAGGCCTGAATTTTCGCCTTCCCGCTCCTGCACGGGATAGCCCTGTGCGGCCAACGTGCGCGCAATTTCCGAGCCGTTAGCGACACCAATCTCCACGCGTACATTGAGTCCACGGGCAACGATGTTGGGGTGATTTACAGCCTCCTGGGCGTTCAGCCCCCAACGCAGAGAAGCGACCAGTGTCTTTGCAACATAGCTGATGATCGAGTTGCCACCCGGCGAGCCTGTCACCATTTTGAGTTCGCCGGCGGCATCGAACACCATCAACGGTGACATGGAAGACCGTGGCCGTTTGCCAGGCGCTACGGTATTCGCGACCAGTTTGCCGTGCAATTCTGGTTGTCTGGCAAAATCCGTCATCTCATTGTTGAGCAGAAACCCCCCCACCCAGCGCGAAGAACCGAATACGCCTTCCACGGTCGCCGTCATGGCTACGGCATTGCCATCGAGATCGACGATTGAAAGGTGAGTGGTGCCTGCGGTTTCCGCTGTACTATCGCGACCCCAACGCTGAATTATAGGAGCGTCGCGCAGCACGTCGCCCGGGTCTCCAGGCACGGGCGTTACAGCCGGTGCAAATCGCTGCCTGACTCTTGCGTCGAGATAATCCGCATTGAGCAGATCCCCAGTAGGGACTCCGACAAATGCTGGATCTGCGACGTAGTGGTCTCGATCGGCGTAGGCAAGACGTAACGCATCGACAAACGCAGACAGCCTTTGCGGCGCATCAGCGGGTGATCGGTCTGCGATCAGACGGTCATAGAGTCCGAGTGTCATGATCAACGCTAGACCGGATGATGGTGGCGGCATCGTGCAGAACCGTTGCCCGGCAACTTCCCTGCACAGTGCTTCAGCGGTTTTGACTTCGTATGCCGCGAGATCCCTCAACGCAAGCGAACCGGGGTTCGGTTTCGCAGCCACCGCGGCAACGATCTGCGCTGCGATTTCGCCGGTATAAAAAGCCGCAGCACCTTCCTCCACGACCCTCGTCAGCGTCGTTGCATAGGCGGGATTCCGGCGCAGGCTGCCGGCCACCAGCGGTTGCCCCCCGGGATAGAAGTAGGCTGCAGTCGCGGGATTGTCATCAAGCCGGCTGAAGGGCGCGATCCGCTCGAGAAAACCGGCAAGCCGTGGCGAAACCTCGAATCCTGCCCGGGCCAGCTCTATGGCGGGGCCAAGCACCTGCGCGTAGGGCAGTCTGCCGTGGTTTGTGTGGCTGAGTTCATACAGGGCAACGATCCCCGGGGTACCCACGGACAAGCCACTTTGCCAGGCTTCAAGGCGACTCAGCGGCCTGCCAGCTGGTACAAACATGGTTCGCGTCGCCGCGTGCGGCGCGGTTTCCCGGCCGTCGTAGGCAATCGTGCGACCATCTGCGCGTTCGTAGACCAGCATGAATGCGCCACCACCGAGCCCCGAGCTTTGTGGCTCAACCAGACCAAGCACGGCGTGGGCGGCGATCGCGGCCTCCACGGCATGCCCGCCACGTTGCAGAATCGCAGCTGCTGCCTCAGCGGCATACGGATTCGCCACAGCGACCATTGCGCCGTGGGACCAGACCTGTACCGCTGGCACCACAGATTCCGACCCAGCCGACACAGCGGGTGCATCTGGCACACCGCTGCAGGCAGAAAACAGCAGCAATAACAGAAATCGCAGGTGTAAAGCCTGGCGCATCACACAGCCTTCCGGGCGGCAGAAAACAGGGCGACACCATGCCATAGTCGATCTGAGGGTCAACCGCTGGCTGCTTGGCTTCTCAGGGTTAGCAGCCACTTCCCCTACACCACGGATCTCGCGGCGCTATCCCGGCGCCATACAAACCCTTACACGAGGGCAACATTTTTCGTGATTCTCGTCACATATCTGAATTTCTGGCAACACTAAGGTAGCTCTCGAAGACACAGACCCTAAGAGCTGCAAATAGATTGTTCAGGAGTCGCAGACATGAATATACGACTGAAAGTTATCGGAACACTCGCCGCGCTGTTGTTCGCAATGCTGGGCTACAGCCCGGCGATGGCAGAAGAGGAGTGCTCATGCATGTGCGTCGACGGCTCGCCTGAATGGGTTTGCGCCGACGCA
>JAPUFN010000361.1 GCA_027293665.1 Gammaproteobacteria bacterium
AAGTTCGAGTACAGGCGTGGTTTCAAATTCTCGACGTATGCCACCTGGTGGATCCGTCAGGCAATTACGCGATCAATCGCCGACCAAGCACGGACCATTCGGGTTCCCGTGCACATGATTGAGATGATCTCCAAGCTAAACCGTTTCTCGCGTCAAATGCTCCAGCAGCTGGGCCGCGAACCAACGCCGGAGGAATTAGGCTTACGAATGGATATTCCCGAGCAGCAGGTCCGTCGTGTCATGAAGTTCGCGGTGCAACCGATTTCGATGGAAACTCCGATCGGCGACGACGGTGACGCGCAACTCGGGGACTTGATCGAAGATGCATCTGTCACCTCGACGTTCGATCTCGCGTCGGGTGAAAGCTTGAGAGAAGTGATGCGCGACAAACTCAGCGACCTTACATCGCGTGAAGCCAAGATCCTGCGCATGCGCTTCGGCATAGACATGAACTCGGATCACACGCTCGAGGAAATCGGCAGGCAATTCAACGTTACGCGAGAGCGCATCCGTCAGATTGAAGATAAAGCGCTCAGAAAACTCCGCCATCCAAGCCGGACAGATCACCTGCGCAGCTTCCTCGACGAAGAAAGATTAGAAGAATTCTGACTCGGTGAATGTTGCAGTGACGATGACCGGTTCTGGCCGAAAGCACCCTCGTGCACTGCACAACGCGGTGTCTGATTTAGGTGTGAAGCAGACGTTCGTCTGGGTTTTCGTTTTCTATCTGGCGCGAAGATAGCCGGTGACCGCTTATGGCCGAAAGCAGACGTTCAGATTTGTGGCCTGAACGTCCGCTTACGACCCATAGCGGACGTTCGCCTAACCGCCGGACTGGTTACGAATGCTCGCTACCCAATGACTGCAATACCCGGTTAGCGGCCTCGTGCAGTGCACAACGCTATTTGCGCTATGTGCCCTTAAGCAGACATAGACAGCAGCGGCCACGACAGACGAAGGTGCGAGGCACCGTAGTGCCGCAGTTGCGTCTCTATCTCGACGGTGATTGATTCAGAAAATCGGCTCAGGCCACCACCAGATCGAAATTGCTCTTCCTCAGACGACAAACGAACTCGTCTTTGGGGAATACAGACGGAGAAAGCAGAGTAAAACAGGCAAGCCCACGTATTTTAGTTCCTAGGTTTCGCCGCGTCCCACGGCACGGGCAGAGTGAGCAGATAACTCCTGCCAGGGGGGGAAAGCGAGAAAGGTGGTTTATTCTTCCTAACCGCGGGGGCTGATGATCAGAACGAGCTGGCCGACAGGCTTGGGGGGCACTCGATATCGACAATTCCAGCCGATCACAAACCTGCACTACGGTTGGGGTAAACTGAGACCGAGGCTCCATGGGGCAGGCCTATGCAGAAGGGATACGGCCACCCGCTACTGTTGCTGCTCGTCATCAACGCCGCGGGGATTGCGTCGTCCGCCTGGGCGGAACAGGAAGGCGATCTGTTCGAGCTGCCGTTGGAGCAGCTGGAACACATGATCGTGACGGCACAGAAGCGCAGCGAAAATCTGCAGGAAGTGCCTGTGAGCATCTCCGCGTTTTCAGGTGACGATCTGGTGACGTACGGGGTGCGTGATACCCAGAACCTGGAGATCGTCACGCCCGGCCTTGTCTACAACAACACGGGAACATCGGCGCAGCCGTACCTGCGGGGCATCGGCACGCGGTTTGCGTTTGCCGGTCTGGAACCGAGTGTTTCCACCTATGTGGACGACCGCTATCTTGCCCGGGCTCAAGCGACAATCTTCGAGCTCGCTGATGTCGAACGTATTGAGGTGCTCAAAGGTCCGCAAGGCACGTTGTATGGGCGCAACGCCACCGGTGGGGCGATCCGCGTGGTGACCATGGATGTGAAGGATGAATTTTCCGGAGAATTGACTGGAACTCTTGGAGACTACGATCTGCGATCGTTCTCCGGCACGGTCAACATCCCGCTGAACGACGTGCTGGGGGCTCGCGTCTCGGCGCTTGTTAAGAAGCGGGACGGCTATGCAAGAAACCTTGATCCCGGTGGGGTATCGGAGCTCGACGATCGTGACATCAAGGTGCTGCGGGCCAAGCTGCGCTGGGACATGTCCGATCGTGTCAACTCGCGCCTGACGCTGCTGTACTCGAAACAGAAAGACAACGCTGGAAATGACCTCGTCGATCTCAGCCCGCCCGGATTGAATCTGGGGGCTGCGGCGGGTGGGATCAGCGGTCGGGCTGTGGATGAAGTGGCCACGGCTATTGACGCGGTGATCCGCGACGAGCAGACGGCGGTGGATCTGCGCTTCGACGTCAACCTCGCGATGGCTGATCTGGTGTCTATCACCACCTATCACGATTTCGAACAGAACTTGGGTACCGACGCGGATGGGACCAGTTCTGCAGCCATCGACGCGCTCAGCGTGCCCCAGGACGCATGGGCCTTCTCTCAGGAATTCCAACTGCTGTCCGTCGCCGATGGCCCCTGGAGATGGATTACCGGCGCGTACTTCTTTGCAGAAACTGCGGACTTTGAGATCATTCTGGACAGGGGCGCGGTGGACCTTGAGTCCCAGGGCGCCCAGCGGGCGGAGACGACGGCATTTGCCGTTTTCGGTCAGGCAACGTACGACTTCAATCCGCGTTGGTCTCTCACGATAGGTGGGCGCTGGAGCTATGAGGAAAAAGAGGTGCGGGTGGCCGCGTCGAGCGTTGCGGGCATCACCCTGCCACCGGTGCCTTTCGAGGACGAAGACGACTGGAGCGAGCTCACGCCAAAGGTAATCCTGGAACGCCACATTGATCCAGGCATGCTGTATCTGAGTTACGCCAGGGGATTCAAGAGCGGCGGTTATAACTACGCGGCGAGCCTGAACGAGGGTCAGGTGCTCGATCCCGAGGTGCTCGACATGATCGAGTTCGGCTGGAAAACCCTGTTTCGTGACGGTCGTCTGCAATTCAATGGTGCCATTTACTACTACGATTATCGGGACCTCCAGGTGACGCGCGCCGTTGGCGGATCAGGCGGCAACGTCACCGAAAACGCGGCCAACGCAAATGCACTCGGCGTCGACCTGGATCTGGCGTGGCTGCCGGTGGATTGGTTCTCACTGACCGTGGGTGTGAGCCTGCTGGACAGCGAGTACGAGGACTACGACGCGTCGGCCAATGTGTTCAACGCTGCTCTCACCGGTAATCCAGCCGATCCGGGCATGAGTTCGGTGCTGTTCGACGCCGCTGGCGAGAGCCTGTTGCGTGCTCCGGATGCGTCCCTGTTCGTCGGCGCAGAGGTGCGAATCCCGTTCGGCGCGATGAGCGTGCCTGTCGTCGTCACCTATTCCTACAAGGATGACTACCTGTTCGATTTCGTTGCGGATCCGTCCTCCGACCGGCTGGCTCAGAACGGTTACGGGCTGTTGGCAGCTCGTGCAACGATAATCACAGCAAACCAGCATTGGAGCTTCTCGATCTGGGGTAACAACCTGACCAACGAGGATGACTACTTCATGGACATCGTCGCCAACTCCGCCGGCATCCGAGGTTCCCATGGTGCGCCTCGCACCTGGGGATTGGATGTGGCGTACCGTTTCTGACGTGATGCCGGTATTGCGCAGTCAGTTCTGGCTTGTCGCGCTTGCTGGATTGTTGCTGGCCAGTGCTGACTGCTCTCAGGCCGCCGGGTTGACACCTGCCGAAGCGAAGTCCGCTTACCTGCGATATATCGCTGTGTATGCGACCTGGCCTGGCGAGCCGGCTGCAAACGATCACCAACCTATCGTGATCGGTGTGGTCGGGGACGATCCCAACGGCGTGATAACCCCGATCCGGAACCGCCTGGAATCCGGCAGGGAACTGCTGGCCCGGAAGCGACCGATCCGGCTGCTGGACGTGCAACTGACGAGTGGTGAAGGGGTAGATCTCGCGGCGTTGGCATCCTGTGACCTGATCTTCCTGTCGGAAGGCGCCGAAGAGGATTGGGAACGGATCCAGCCAGCCGTAAACGCTTTGCCTATCCTGACGGTTGGTGAGATCAAAGGATTCGCGGAGCGCGGCGGAATGATCGAGTACTTCAGCCCCCGCAGGTCCGGTAAGGTACGTTTGAAGATCAACCTCCAGACCATGAGAAGGGCCGGGATCATGCTCAGCGCTCAGCTTCTCGCGCTCGACGTTGTGATCGTTCTCGATGAGCGGGAGGAGGTCTGATGAAGTTCTACGATCGATTGAGCTTTCGGGCAAAGCTGATCCTCCAGGCTATGCTGGCGGCAACGGTGGCGCTGGTCCTCGCTTTGGTCGCCCTTGCTTCTTACGATGTGCTGCGTGACAAACAGCGGGTGGCAGAGAGTCTCGGCAATGACGCCGAACAACTCGTTCCGACAATAGCGGCCGCGATTGCCTTCGACGATGCGAAGACCGCAGAGCAGAGCCTGATGCTTGTGGCGAACGATCCGCAGATTCTCATTGCAGCGGTTCATGCAAACGATGGAACGCTCTTTGCCAGCTATGCCCGCGCAGATGTCGACGTGGTGCCGCCGGCCGTGACCACGCCAGTTGGCGCCCGATTCCAGGGAGATCATCTGGAACTGGTCCAGGCCGTCACGCTGGATGGCGATCGACTTGGCACGATATTTCTGCGCCGAAGCCTCGCCGACATCGACGCTGCGCTGCGTCAGCGTTATCTCATCGGACTGGGGGTGTTTCTCGCCGCGTTGGTGGTCGCCCTCGTTACCGCCACCGGGTTTGGCCGCCTGCTCAGTCGGCCGGTGCACGAGCTGGTCGGGGTGACACAGGCTTTCAGCAGGGGTGAGTATGCCGTCCGAGCGCGGAAGCTGTCTGCTGACGAGCTCGGTGTGCTCACGGATGCCCTCAACCAGATGCTGGGAGAAATCGAGAGCCGCGGGCAGGAGCTCACGAAGGCCAGGGATGAGTTGGAAGAGCGCGTCGAAAAGCGGACACGCGATCTTGCCAGGTCGCGTGCCGAGCTGGAAACCGCCAAGGAGGCAGCCGAGCGGGCCAACCGGGCGAAGAGCGAGTTCCTGGCGAACATGAGTCATGAGATCCGAACGCCGATGAACGGCATCATCGGTATGTCAGAGCTCATGCACGCAACGGAACTCAGCGACGAGCAGCGCGACCAGCTTGAGATGATCCAGCAGTCGGCGAAAGCTCTGCTGCACCTGCTCAACGATATCCTCGACTTCTCCAAAATCGAGGCGTCTCGACTCGAGCTGGACGCTATCGATTTCAGCCTTTCTGAGAGTGTAGGGAGCGCGGCCAAGCTGCTCGCCATTCGAGCTGCAGGAAGTGGCTTGGAGCTGGCCTGCCGGGTGGCACCCGAGGTTCCCGATCGCGTGGTAGGCGATCCCGCCCGTTTGCGTCAGATCCTCGTCAATCTGGCAGGTAACGCCATCAAGTTCACTGAAGAGGGTGAGGTGCTGATTGATGTGACGCTGGCGCCGGAGCAACCGGCGGCAAACTCCGTACGGCTCCAGTTCGCGGTGAGCGATACCGGGATCGGCATATCGCCGGAAGCTCAGTCCGGCATCTTCGATGCATTCAACCAGGCGGATACCTCGGTCACTCGTCGGTACGGCGGTACCGGCCTGGGCCTCGCCATCTCTTCTCAACTCGTCACCATGATGGGTGGCCGGATATGGGTGAGAAGCCGCGAAGGCGAAGGCTCCACGTTTTTCTTCACCGGTGAATTTCCAATCTCCGAAGAGGTGCCGAAGGTGCCTGCCATGGCGGATGAGCTTGCGGGGCTCGATGTGCTGGTCGTGGACGACAACGCCACCAATCGGTTCATCTTCGAGGAAACCTTGCGAGGCTGGCAGATGTCACCGGTCGTCGCGGATAGCGCTGCGGCGGCATTAACCCTTCTGCAGGAAGCATGTCGTAAAAAGCAGCCATTCAGGCTGGCACTCATCGACGTCATGATGCCGCAGGAAGACGGCTTCACGCTGATAGAAAAAATCAACGCAGACCCGGAACTCGCGCGGCTGATCGTCATCGTTGCTTCATCAGGTGTCGAACCAGGGGAGCGCAAGCGTGCCACCGATCTGGGTGTGGCGCAGTTTCTCATCAAGCCGGTCATTCAATCGGAACTGCTGGATGCCGTCCTGGAAGCGCTGGGCCGAACCACACCCGGTGAGATCGAGGCTCCCGGATCGGACCCGGCATCTACGGCGGGCCTGCACATACTGCTCGTGGAGGACAGCATGATCAACCAGCGTGTGGCCGTGGGCTTGTTAAGCAAGTGGGGACACGATGTGGAGGTTGTCTCCGATGGTCGGCACGCCGTCAACGCGCTGGCTGAGCGGGACTACGATCTGGTGCTCATGGATGTGCACATGCCTGTTATGGACGGCCTCGAGGCCACCGCGATCGTGCGAGGAAAGGAGACGGAAACCGGACGCCACATCCCTATCATCGCCATGACCGCCAGCGCGATGAAGGGCGATCGCGAACGTTTTCTCGCAGCAGGCATGGATGAATATGTCTCGAAGCCATTCGAGCCCGAAGCCTTGCGTGTGCTGATCGACAGTTTTGCCTCGAGTACCGGCGGTTGAGGTTGAGGTAAGGGAGCTGCTAATGACCACGGAAAACGAACTCCACAGCGACGCCGCCGGCTCCATCGACTGGGAGGTTGCCCGGACTCTGACCGGCGGTGATGACGCGCTGCTGGATGAGCTGATCACGCTGTTTCCTGTAGAAAGTGCAAAGCACCTCGAGGCAATCAGGATCGCCATCGAGCAGGGAGACGGACCTTCGTTAACCCGGGCAGCACATACGCTGAAGAGTTCTGCAAAGATCTTCGGCGCAACTACCCTCGCCGCATGTGCGCTGGAG
>JAPUFN010000362.1 GCA_027293665.1 Gammaproteobacteria bacterium
TGCGGCATCACCCGATCAGCTGACGCCGAAGTTGTCGTTGCTGCCGGAGTTGACGCGCTCGGGCTGGTGTTCACTGAGCACAGTCCGCGCCAGATTGCAGTCGATGCAGCGGCTGAAATTGCGCAACAGGTTGCCGGTCGAGTGACGCGCGTGGGACTTTTTGTCGACGCCTCGGCGGCCGAGGTCGAGGCAACACTCCGCATGGTTGAGCTTGATTTGCTGCAGTTCCATGGTGCGGAGACAGCGCAGTTCTGTGGCAGTTTCGGTTTACCCTACATGAAGGCGTTGCGTGTACGCGAGCGGGTCGAGATCGCCGAGGTGGAAGCTGCCTATGCCGATGCGTGCTGTCTGTTGCTCGATGCGTATGTGCCCGGCCAACCGGGCGGCACGGGGCAGACCTTCGACTGGTGTCTATGGCCGCAACACTCTGCGAAGTCGCTGGTGCTGGCAGGTGGCCTGCATCCGGACAACGTCGCAGGGGCGATTCGTCAAACGCGGCCGTACGCGGTGGATGTGAGTGGTGGAGTAGAAGGTGCAGTCAAGGGTGAGAAGGCTGCCGCTAAGATTTTGCGATTTGTCAAAGAGGTGAAAGGTGCAGGGGTCTAACCGATACGATCAACCCGTTGCGGGTCATTTTGGCCAGCACGGGGGACGCTTCGTCGCAGAGACGCTCATGCACGCACTCGATGAGCTGACTGAACTCTACGAACAGGCTCGCCCGGATCCCGAGTTTCAAGCCGAGTTGCTGCATGATCTCACTCATTTTGTTGGCCGACCGACGCCGCTGTATTTCGCCGAGCGATTGACCGCGGACCTTGGCGGTGCGCAGGTGTACCTCAAGCGCGAGGATCTCAATCACACCGGTGCTCATAAAGTTAACAATACCGTCGGCCAGGCGCTCCTCGCCAGGCGCATGGGCAAGCCCAGGGTGATCGCAGAGACCGGTGCCGGTCAGCATGGTGTGGCAACGGCGACAGTTGCTGCCAGGTTCGGCCTGGAATGTCAGGTCTACATGGGTGTCGAAGACATGCGGCGGCAGAGCCTGAACGTCTATCGCATGAAACTTCTGGGTGCCGATGTCATTCCGGTGAGTTCCGGCTCGTGTACGCTCAAGGATGCCATGAATGAAGCCATGCGTGACTGGGTCACCAATGTGGACAACACTCACTACATTATTGGTACCGTTGCAGGCCCGCATCCCTACCCGCTGATCGTCAGAGATTTCCAGTCCGTGATCGGCAAGGAAACGCGTGCCCAGTGTCTGGCAACGCTTGGTCGTCTGCCCGATGTCCTGGTGGCATGTGTCGGTGGTGGTTCGAATGCGATCGGCCTGTTTCACCCGTTTATCGATGATGCGCAAGTGCGTCTGGTGGGTGTGGAGGCGGGTGGCGATGGCATCGAAACCGGGCGCCACGCAGCACCGCTCAATGCCGGCCGGGTAGGCGTGTTGCATGGCAACCGGACCTACCTGATGGAAGATGACGACGGCCAGATTCTCGAAACACATTCGATTTCGGCCGGTCTGGACTACCCGGGAGTCGGCCCTGAGCTCTCCTACCTCAAGGACATTGCCCGTGCCGAATACGACAGTGTAACGGACGACGAAGCGATGGCGGCCTTCCGGCAGTTGAACCTGATCGAAGGCATCATGCCGGCTCTCGAATCGAGCCATGCGCTGGCCTGGGTTGGTAAAAATGCCCGGGCACTCGGCAAGGATCAGGTGATTGTGGTCAATCTATCCGGTCGCGGGGACAAAGACATTCTCACCGTCGCTGAGATCGATGGGATTACCGTGTGACCCGGCTTGCCAGCAGATTTGCCGAAATTGCCGGCGACGGCCGCAAAGCGCTGGTCACGTTCATCACGGCGGGTGATCCCGAACTTGCGACTACCGTATCAGCGCTGCACGCGATAGTCGCCGGGGGTGCCGATATTCTGGAACTGGGCGTCCCATTTTCGGATCCGGAGGCCGAAGGTCCGGCCATTCAGGCATCTTCGGAAAGGGCGTTGCGCAACGGTATGACGCTGGCGACGGCACTGCAGATGGTCCGCGAATTCCGTGCTGAAGACGCAACGACACCGATCGTGCTCATGGGCTATCTGAATTCGGTGTTAGCCATGGGCGTGGAAACTTTTGCGCAGGCTGCAGGTGAAGCCGGCGTCGATGGCCTGATCATGGTCAATCTGCCGCCGGAGGAAGCTGATTTGCTGAAAACTGCGCTCGCGGCCAATGGCATCGACCTGGTGTTTCTCGTCGCCCCTACAACGACCCCTGAGCGTGCTCAGCTCATCATCGACAACTCTGCTGGCTTCATCTACTACGTTTCCCTCAAGGGCATCACCGGCGCCGACCATCTGGATACAAGTTCCGTGGTGGCAAAAGTGCATGATCTCAAGGCGCGCACTGACATACCCATCATGGTTGGGTTTGGCATCAAAGATGCCGCAACTGCAAAGGCGGTTGCCGCACATGCCGATGGCGTTGTTGTCGGCAGCGTGCTGGTGAACGCAATGGCACAGGGCAAGGACGTCGCCACCACCTGCTCAACCCTGAAGGCGATGGTTGCCGAGCTGCGAGCGGCAATCGATTCGCACCAGGACCCAAGCTGATCGCAACGCCGTCCATGCCCTGCGAAAACCTTCCGCAATGGCTCCAGTACATCGACTCGCTCCATGTCAAAAAGATCGACATGGGTCTTGCGCGTGTGCGCGAAGTTGCCGAGAAACTTGCGGTCCTGCAGCCGGGTAAGTGCAACATCATCGTTGCAGGCACTAACGGTAAAGGCTCCACGGCCGTGTTCACCGAAGCGCTCGCGCGTGCTCAGGGCATGACCGTCGGCACGACGCTCTCACCGCATGTACAGGCGTTCAACGAACGGGTGCGGCTTGCCGGTGAACCGGTGTCTGATGCGTTGCTGTGTGAATGCTTTGCGGCCGTTGAGTCGGCTCGCGGCGCCATTGCTCTGACCTACTTCGAATTCGCTACTCTCGTCGCACTCTTCGCTTTCAAGCAGGCGGAAGTGGATCTGGCGATTCTCGAAGTTGGCCTTGGTGGGCGCCTCGATGCGTTCAATATTGTCGATGCGGATCTTGCGATTGTCACCAGCATCGGCCTGGATCATGAAGAATTCCTGGGTAACGACATCGAACAGATCGGCCGTGAAAAGGCTGGCGTATTTCGGCCGGGCCAGAAGGTTGTCGTTGGCTGCGTCACCGGTTCGGTGGTGGAGCAAGCCCGCGCGCTGAATTGTGACGTCCTGCAACTTGGTGTGGATTTTACAGTGCAGGAGACGAGTGATGCATGGAGCGTCTCCGGCCAAAACGATGGCTGGGGCGAGCT
>JAPUFN010000363.1 GCA_027293665.1 Gammaproteobacteria bacterium
CGTCGATGCCGGATTGCGGAAACGTGATGAGCGATTTCACGGGCATCGATTCGATGATGCACATGTCGTCGTCGGCCACCGTTGTACCCGGGGCAACGGGTTTGCAGGGTACCCGATAGGAGGTGCCCGTCATCTTTGCGCCGTCATGAACTCGATCTCGAATCAGCAACTCAGTCAACCATTTGCCGCAAACGGATCCGGGCCAGCCGCCGCAGACCAGGCGCAACGGGGCACCGTGCAGGGGCGGGATCGCCGCGCCATTCATGGCAAAAGCAACGAGCGATTCATCTTCCAGCGCTTTGGCTATTGGCACGCCGCGGGAGATGACCGCTTTGGCCGGATCTCCGGAAAGATGGCGGTCGGCGCTGTTGAAGCCGACATAGATCGCGTTGTCGGCGATGCCACAGCGTTCAAGAATGTCCCGCAAGCGAACGCCCGTCCACTGCGGCGCGCCGATCGCCCCGGTCGACCATTGGTTGCCAGGCACGCGCGGCCGAAATTCGGCTCTGCCGTTACCGCCGCATTCGAGTTGGAGTTGGTAGTTGTAACTGCGAAATTCCCGCTTGAGTTCCGCGATGCTGAAAGATCTCTCACTCGCGCAAGCCTCACCGGCAACCCTCAGCCGCCAGTCCGCCACATCGAGACTCACAGGCAGCAGGCCGTTGTTGCGAATGAACAAGCGGTGGTCCGGGGTTACGTCGTCATCCAATAAATGCGCGGGGGTCTCCGCGTTCAATGGCCGGTCGTTGAGAACCCTGAGATCGGGAAAACGCGCGGCGATCGGCTCACTGCTTTCCGCGAGGGCAATAGGCAACAGGCCCGTCGGCATGAAGGCGGCGAATGGAATGGCACAACCCAGACAGCGCTGTAGAGTGAGTAATCCGGTGCCCTGGAGAAATCCGCGCCTCGACCACAGCAATGCATCCGCGCGTTGGGGGTCCCGATAGATTTCGCTGAGGCCACGTTCTTTTTTCATCGGTCCTGGTCCCTGGAAAAATTGCGAGCCCGGGGTTGAGCAGAGTAAAGCACGAAACGCGGAGCGTGCGAAAAACAGATTGGACCGCCAGGGATGACTGAGGCGGGGAAAAGGCACTGCGCGCTTTTTTCAACAGGCTGCTAGTATCGCGGCAGCAGGGGGGAGCATATGGATCGGATCGATTTACGAATTGTCATTGCAGTGTTTTGTCTCGCCGGTTGCGATGACGCGGTTCGGGTCGCTGATCGCGGTGCAGAGCAAACGCCGGTTGAGCTGTCGGTGCTTGCGACCGGCGGTTCAATATCCGGTGCCAACGGACTGCATTTTTCACCGGCGGGCGACCTCTACGTCGCATCTGTGCTTGGATCGGAAATCGTGGTGCTGAATCCGACAACGGGAGAGGTGATCGAACACTTACGCGACGGCGTGGATGGTCCGGATGATGTGGCGTTTGCGCCGGATGGCGCGTTCTACTGGACATCGATTCTGACCGGCGAGGTCGCGGGAATCACCGCGGACGGTGAGCGAGTTACGGCGGCAATTCTCTCGCCAGGAGTCAACCCGCTGACGTTTTCCGATAGCGGCAGGCTCTTCGTTGCTCAGTGCTTTTTCGGTGCGAATCTCTACGAAGTCGACCCGGCTGGACGCGAACCGGCACGTCTGATTTCTGACGAACTGGGGCCGGAATGCGGGCTCAACGGCATGGATTGGGGACCGGATGGACGCCTCTACGGGCCACGATGGTTTCATCAGCAGGTTGTCAGCTTCGATGTCGATACCGGAGAAATGCGAATTGAAGCGACTGGTTTCAATGTGCCGGCTGCGGTCAAGTTTAATTCGAAAGGCGAGTTGCACGTGTTGGACACAGGTGCGGATGCCGTGATCCGGGTGATCGGCCTCACGCAGCACGTTGTGGCAAAGCTCGTTCCGGGACTGGATAACCTGGCATTCGACTCGTCGGATCGACTCTTCGTTTCAAGCTATGCGGATGGCGCGGTGCTGCGAGTTGAAGATGATGGCACTTTGACTGAACTGGTCACGGGAGGCATGGCTCACCCCGGAGGCATCACGGCAGTCACCCGGGGTGGTGTTACGGAACTCGTTGTCGCAGATCTCCACTCCATCCGTGGCTTCGATGCTCACAGCGGCGATTCAACGTTCACACAGCGAAATATTCTGGGTATGGGCGCGCTCGGCAGCGCATTGGCGGTTGCCGCGGACGGCGAAAACCTGATTCTGACAGCGTGGACAGATAACAACGTCCGAGTCTGGGATCCGATCGCCGAGACGACACTGGAGCGGTACGACAACCTGTCCCTGCCGGTGAGTGCGGTTCGTTATGCAGGTGGTATTGCGGTTGCCGAACATGCTGGTGGCCGCGTGCGTCTGATTGGTGCAGAGCGTTCGGTTGTCTTCGCAGAAGGGCTAAACGCGCCGACCGCATTGCTGACCGATGGAGACAGGCTTTGGGTAAGCGATCGAAATGATGGCCGCGTGCTTCTGATAGCGCGCGGTGGAGAACCGATAGAGCCGGTCGTGATCGCAGAAGGGGTTGCGTATCCGGAAGGGTTGGCGCTGTGGGGAGACGAGGTTCTGGTGCTCGAAGGAGAGACCGGCAACGTTCTCGCGATTAGCGATGGGAGCGTTCGGCTACTTGTCACCATTGGTGGAGGATCACCCGCAGCATCCGCTGAACAGCCGCCATCCATGATTTTCAACGATATTGTAGTTGTCGGTAACATCCTTTATGCAACGGATGAACTCAAACGGCAGATTTACGCGGTAACACTCAATTGAATTGTTCAGGCACCAGGAGTTAAGAAAGATGGAAGATGTCTATATTGTGGAAGGCGTGCGCAGCCCTATCAGCACCGGAACCATTCTCGAGCGAGTCTGATGAGTATCAAGATCGGAATGCACGCGGGTCCGCAGGATCTTGCCTTCGACGAGGTCGCCAGATTGTGGCAGATCGGAGACGCTGCGGATTTTCACTGGATCTCGGTGTGGGATCACTTTTACGCCAATCCATTACAGGATCGGAACAATCCCTGCTTTGAGGGTATTGCTGCGATGGCGGCGCTCGCCGCGATGACGAAAAATGTTCGCGTGGGTTGTCTCGTGTTCTGTGCTTTGTTCCGGAGTCCTGGTGTGCTTGCGAAAGCGGCAGTTACTATCGATCATATTTCCGGTGGCCGGGCCGAGATTGGCATCGGTGCTGGTTGGTTCGAAGAGGAATTCCGCGATTTTGGCTATGGCTTTCCGTCGCTGTCGGCGCGGCTCGACCAGCTCGAGGAAGCACTCGCCATCATCCGCTCACTGTGGCATGACGAAGAGACGAACTTCAAAGGCAAGTATTACGAAGTGAGCCAGGCCGTGTGCAGCCCGAAACCGCTGAATTCCGCGATGAGATTGTGGGTGGGCGGCCGGGGCAAGCTGCGGACCCCGCAGATCGCTGCGCGTTACGGTGACGGTTTCAACATGCCCTACCTTTCACCTGCGAGTGTTACCGACCGGCTCGAACGACTCATCCGGAGGTGCGACGAGATCGATCGGGATCCGGCGGAGATTGAAACGAGTGTCAATCTGGGATTTTACCTGGGGGACAGACAACCCGATGTCAATCCGGCAGGAAGCCTCGTGGGTTCGGCGCAACAGGCGGTTGATCGCATCGGCGAATATGTGGATACCGGTGTTCAGGGATTGAATATTGCGATTCGCCCGCCGGTTGATTGGGCTGCATTGGATCTTTTCATCGAGGACGTGATGCCGGCGTTCAACAGTTAACCCAGTCGAGCGGCTATAAATCTATTCGAATTCAGCAGCAATGCGTGCAGCCGCTTGTTCCATGTTTGTCAGGTGAACGCTCGATTTATTCAAGTCGTAGCTGGTCAGATTGACTGCACGGATCAGATAACGATTTGCCGTATCCTCCTCACATGTATCGTCGCACGCATCGACATCGATGATATTGATGCAGCAATTGTCCTGTTCGATGGACACGTTTGCCTGCCATTGCATGCCCATGACGTGATTGAAAATCATGCGATTGACCGCGCCATGTAGTACCAGCAGCAATGTTCGCCATGATGCGTCGGCAACGATGGCATCGAATGCCGGTGTCACGCGATCCGCAAAATCAGCAAATTTTTCGCCACCGAGAAACCGTGCTTCGGGTTCGTTCGCACCTGCCCAGGGATTCGCAACATGCGCCAACCATTTACCTCTCTCGCCGCTGTCGTAGTCAGGACCGCCGATACGTATTTCTTCGAGCTCGGGCACGACTTCAAGCAGGGGATGTTCTCTGGAGGAGAGAATGTGCTGCGCGGTTTCCACGGTGCGAGGCAGTCCCGAGCAGATCGCCCTGTCAAAGTTCACGCTGGCGAGCACGGCGGCCTGTTTACGCGCCTGAATTCGCCCGTTCGGGGTGAGCAGAACGGCTCTCTCGTCATTGGTAACTGAGCCGTCCGGCTCGATGTAGGCTGCTTCGCCGTGGCGCAGGAGATAAATTCGCCGACGGTCTGGAGGGGTGTACAGGCTCATCGCGCCAGTTGCGGCTTCATACAACGCGCTCCTTTCTGAACGTGTCGATTGCCGCCTTGCTGAAGCCGAGATCCGTCAGAATTTCCTGCGTGTGCTCGCCGAGACGCGGTGGCGGGATGTCGGTTGTGGGCCCATCCTCCGCTGTCTGGTAACCCGCCCGGATCAGTCGGGTGTTTTTGTTTGGATCTACCGGCGATGGAAATTCGATGAACGTCTTGCGATGCTGGAACTGTTCGTCATCGACGACTTCCGAGTACGAGCGGATGGCCGCCGCCGGCACGCCGCCGGGAGCAAACTGGTCGAGCCAGTGGGCGCTGGATTCGCGTTGCAGAATCTCGCTCAGCATCGAATAGGTATCATCATAGTGGGCGATCCTCGCAGGTCCGTTGCTGAAACGCTCGTCCCGATAACTCTCGGACAAGCCAACGATTTCGAACAAGCTTGCAACCTGTGGTTCACGCAGCGCGAGAATATTGATGTGACCATCGGTGGTTTTGAAAACGTTGGCCGTGGGATGGCCTGTCGGAGAACGATTGCCAATGAGTTGGGGCTCTTTGCCGGTAGCCAGATAGTTGGTGATCTGAATTGTCTGCATGACGATGGCCGTGTCCATCATTGCGACGTCGATTAGCTGTCCTTCTCCAGTAGCGAGCTTGCGATAGAGTGCTGTAGAAATCGCGAATGCAGCGTTCAAGGCTGTCGACATGTCTACGGGCATGTATCCTGTCCGTGTCGGTCCGGTTTCCGGGTAACCGGTGATCGACATCATTCCAGAGTCGGCCTGGATAGCACCGTCATAAGCAGGTACACCTGCTTTGGGACCGCTCTGACCGTAGCCGGATATCGAACAATAAATGAGATCACTTTTCCATTGCCGCATATCGGCGTAGCCGAAACCCAGGCGATCCATGACGCCTGCCTTGAAATTTTCGACGACGACATCTGCTTCCTGCACGAGTCGCTGCACGATCTCTTTTGCCTGCTCCGACTTCAGATTAAGAGAGAGACTGCGCTTGCCCATATTGCAGGTCATGAAGGCGGGAGACATGCCTGCTGCTGCATCTTTCGCATCGTTCATCAGCCCCCGTGTCTGATCGCCATGTCCGGGTTGTTCGATTTTGATCACTTCGGCACCGAGCAGCGCGAGCTGCTGGGTTGCAAAGGGTCCAGCCAGGACCTGTGTGAAATCGACAATGCGGACTCCGCTGAATGCTTGGGTCATGTGGCGTTCTCTGTTTCGCGTTGCGGGAGGGGTAGTTCGAGTCAATCTGCTACCCCCGAGAGGGCGAACTTCAAATAATACTCGAAGTGTTGCGGATGTGTCCGCTGGAAACTGGAGATAAATCGCTTGTAATGCACCACTGCTCGGCTAAGATCTGCCTCGTGTCGGGCAACAACAAAGGAGGTGATTGTGCATCTATTATCTGCAACTATTGCAGGAGGAGGATTGATCTCCTGATTAGTCCTTTTAAGGAAATGGGCCCGCACATCGGGCCCATTTTTTTGCCCGTTTTTTACCGAAGCCGTAGCTCGAGTTCAATGTCGATTACCTCGCCAGACGCCAGATACCCACTGTGAAAAGCGGTATCAAGTACACGAACAGATAGCCCCATGCCAGCGTTCCATAGCCCTCAGCGATGAGGTCGACGATTCCGAAAACAGATAGAGCGCCGGAGAGTAACAGGGCGATCGCAGCCACCGCAGCGTGATTGAGGCGATTGAGTGCAGCTCCAGTACGCTCGCGCCACCAGTTATCGAGGCGTTCGATAAAACCTTGAATATTGCCGGCGCCCGTTTCGATGAAGGTACCGAAGAGAACAAGGAGATAGCAGGCTTGCAGGAGCGGCAGGTCGAGGTTTTCGAACATGAAATAGACCGGCAGGTCTTGTTCGAGCACCGTTGGATAAGCGCCAGTGAAACTCAGATGAAACAGTATCCCTGGAAACATGGCGATGACGCCGCCAACGAGCCCTGCACTGACGGCTTGGCGTTGGGTCTCGATTTCCCGTGCAGCGTAGAGAATGATCGGGATCCCGGCCACGTTGTAGAGTGCATACTGAAGACTACTCGTTACCCAGCCGGTTTCGAACTCCCAGGCGAACTTTTCGCTGATATCGCCACTTTCCAGGCTACCGACTACAACGACAAAGTACGCAATAAAGACGCTGTAGAGCAGCACGCTCCAGAACGCAAGAATTCTGGTGACCCAATCACGGCCGAAGAAGTTCAACGTGACGACTGCCGCAAGCATCAC
This sequence comes from Gammaproteobacteria bacterium, assembly GCA_027293665.1. Taxonomy (GTDB): domain Bacteria; phylum Pseudomonadota; class Gammaproteobacteria; order Pseudomonadales; family Azotimanducaceae; genus SZUA-309. The sequence goes on from JAPUFN010000363.1 coordinate 6,771, forward strand.
GATGCCACCGACGATTGCCGGAATTCCAAACTGCTGGTAAATGATCTCTCCCGCTGCTGCGCCCATCACGGCTAACACAACCACAAACAACATTACCCCCAGAATTTCGAAGGTGAACCAGCCCGGACCAAGCAGCAGCTTGAAAAAAGTTCGATAGTCATGGGCTTTGAATTTATTACTCAAGGCAAGCGTCAGCGCGAATATGACGGAGATGAGGACTGTGGAGGCCAGCATCCCGACGAGGCCATTGCCCATGCCGTGGCGGGTAAAAAATTCCACCAGTTCCCGGCCAGTGCCATAGCCTCCGCCGATCATGACGGATTGCAGGATTGCCCCGGGCAGCAGATAGATCTTCAGGAAGTGCAGCACGCTGTGATGCTATGTCAGTTTACGCTCGATTCGCAATCGAGCGATATGCGCTCGACTTGAGCGGCGTCTGCGCTCGATTCCCGAACGAGCGACGTTTGCGCTCGATTAGTAATCGAGCGACACTGATATCCAGACGAAATTCGTAAAGGAGGGGCAGAGCCATGCACACACTTGCAGATCCGATCAGGATAGCCGCGCAGCTTGCGGCTGACAAAGTTGCAGTAATTGATGGTGATCAGACGTTTACTTTTCGCGAGCTGCATCGGCGCTGCCGCCTGCTGGCGGGCGCTCTCAAGGGACTCGGGCTGAAAAAGGGCGACCGGGTGGCGATCCTGGCTGGCAACAAACACAGCTACATCGAGGCGTATGTTGCGGTGCCGGCTGCCGGGTTCGTGGTGGTCCCTCTCAATACCCGACACGCGGAACCGGAACTGCAATACGCGTTGGAAGATTCCACTACCCGGGTTTTGCTGGCCGACCGGGACCCGGGCGTTCTGGCAACTTGCGTAGAGCAGGTTGTGATTATTCCCGATGAATACGAAGCGCTTCTGGCTGGCGCAAGCGAGATACCGTTGGGTGAAAACCTGAACGAAAACGATCTTGCGGGTCTTTTTTACACCGGTGGCACGACGGGTAAATCCAAAGGCGTGATGCTGAGCCACAGAAATCTGATCGCTAATACATTTCACTACCTCACTTGCGTGCCACAAAAAGCCGATGACGTGATGCTGATCATGGCCCCGTTGTTTCATGCTGCGGGTTCAAACGGAGTACTCGCGAATATCTGGACGATGGGCACCCAGATCACATTGAATGCGTTCGATCCTGCGGCCGCGCTGGAATTGATCGAAACCCATAAGGTGACAGAGACGCTCGGAGTACCCGCGATGCTTGCCGCGATTGCGGAAGAACAACATGCCCGTCCGCGCAAGACCGATTCCCTGCGCCTGATCGCCCATGGTGGCTCGCCCATTGCAACCGAGGTGTTGCGGCGAACCCATAGTGCCTTTCCGAGTGCGGAACTCGCTGAGATATACGGTGCCACCGAGCTTTCGCCTTTGTGCACGGTCTTGCGGAATGAGCAGAATCTGATTGATTCGCCACTCGCCCGCTCATGCGGCCGGCCGGTCACCGGAGATGAGATCCGGATTCTGAACGTCGATGGGGACGAGGTGGCAAGTGGCGAAATCGGTGAGGTGGTCGTGCGTGGTCCAAACGTCATGATCGGCTATTGGAACAAAGAAGAGCAGACGAAGTCTGTCCTGAAGAACGGTGCTTACTGGACCGGCGATCTTGGTTACATGGATGACAACGGCTACGTGTTCCTCGTGGATCGCAGCAAGGACATGATTGTTTCAGGCGGGGAGAATGTGTATTGCACGGAGGTTGAAGAAGTGATCTATCAGCATCCGGCGGTGTTGGAGGCAGCTGTGTTTGGGGTGCCCGACGAAAAATGGGGCGAGGCCGTATGGGGGGTTGTCGTGCCGCGCGAAGAGCACAGCAATGTCGATCCGGGTGAGATCATCGAATTCTGTCGACAGCACATTGCCGGTTACAAGGTACCCAAAGGCATTGACGTGCGTCACGAACCTCTACCCAAGTCTGGTCCGGGGAAAGTTTTGAAGCGCGAACTTAGAGCGCCATTCTGGGAAGGTACAGAACGCGCCGTCAACTGAGGTCCTAGCGAGTCGTTCAGCGAGCTGAGTTGTTCGCAGGGTGGCTTGCAGGGCGAGTCGCAGGGAGAATTTCAGTGGATCTTCTATTCGCAGATCTGAAAGTCATCGATGCCGCGTCGTACCTGGCTGGACCCGGTGCGGCGACGGTCATGGCGGACTATGGCGCCGATGTCATCAAAGTAGAGCCGTTAAGCGGCGATGGCTACCGAACTCTGGCTGGCAATTCCCGCACTGACACTAACTGGCAACTCACATCACGCCATAAACGAAGTATTGCATTGGATCTGACGAAAAAGGATGGCCGAGGCGTTATGCAACGTCTATTGGAAGATGCCGATGTGCTGATCGTTAATTTTTTCGATGATCAACTCGAACGCTTCGGCATCGACTACGCTTCGGTCAAGCGGCTCAATCCGCGACTGATTTACGCGCGAATGTCCGGCTACGGTACGAAAGGCGATGAAGCTCGCACCCGTGGCTTTGATTCCACAGCCTGGTGGGCGCGCACTGGACTCATGGATCTTGTGCGTGATCAGGGACAACCGCCTGTCATGGGTTCGCCGGGTTTTGGTGATCATTCCAGTGCCATGTCGTTGTTTGGCGCGATAATGCTTGGCCTCTACCGGCGCGAAAAAAACGGCACAGGGTGCTGTGTTGAAACCTCCCTCCTGGCCAACGGCGTCTGGGCCAATGGTATGCAGGTGCAGGGAGCGATCGCCGGTTTCGACCTGGGTGAGCGTCGCCAGGCAAAGGGCTGGTTGAATCCCTTTGCCTCGGCGTACGGCACAGCGGACAATCGCTTCGTTCTTTTTGCGATCATGAACGTCGTTCGCGAATGGCCGCGGTTGTGCGCGGCACTGGATCATCCGGAATGGCTCACAGATGAGCGGTTCCCGGATGTCCGCGCCATGTTCAAGCTGCGGGTGGAACTCAAAGCCATGATTGCAGACGCCATTCGCACGCAATCTCTCGAGGACGTACGCGCCAGCCTCAATGCGAACGACATTACCTACGCCGTGGTGCAGAATCTGACGGAAGTCATCAATGATCCGCAAGCGCGAAGCAATGGAGTCGTGCTGGAAACGGGCTCGGATGACCCTGATTTTCAGCTGACGGTGGGCAGCCCGATTCAGGTTGCCGAAGAGGACAAACGACCACCCGGTCCGGCACCGGCTATTGGTGAACACACAATGGAACTACTCGCCGAGCTGGGCATGTCAGACGCGGAAGTTGCCGACCTGCTCAAGCGCAGGGTGGTTGCGCGAGACGATTGACCGGCCGAGCTGCATTACACGTGTTTTACAACACGCTGCTAGCTCGTTGCACTGGCCGCGGCAAGTATCTGGCGGAATTGCAGCAAATTCTCATCTTCCGGTCGCAACTCGATCAGTCGATCGAGATACGTCAGTGCTTCGTCGATCCGTCCCGCATCGCGCAACATAGTCACCAACGCAAATAGAATTTCTTCGCTGGCGGGCCATCTGCGCGTCAGATTAAACAGAGACTCGATGGCTCTATCAGCCTGCTCGAAGTCGTTGAGCGCGAGTGCGAACGCATAGGCGTATCGCAGATTGTCGGGATCGAGGGAGTTTGCCTGTTCAAAATAATCGAACGACTCGTCATGCTGGGACTGGCGCGACAGCCACAAGGCGTATACATAGGCAGCATCTGCAGAGTAGGGTGCTGCATCGAGCGCGCGCACTATAAGTGGGCCGCCCTGCTCGTCACGCCCGGTCTCGCGATAGATGTCTGCCAGGTTCAACAGTGCAGGAACCCAGGTTGCTTGCAGGTTCAGGGCTTTTTCGAGTGTTGATTCTGCGGTCGTGCGATCTCCAAACGCGAGTTGTGCGCCAGCGATGTTGGTCAACATTTCAGGGAAATCCAGGTTGCCGGACTGATTTTTCAGATACTGCTCGAAATGCGGTCTTAGTCTGTCGCGATACTGGGGATCGAGCGCAACAAGCGGTAACAGATTCAAAAACGCCTCGTCTCTGACTGCCCGCAGCTCGTCATCCAGTAGCGGCGCGACGAGCCGCCAGCGAGCTTGTGGTGAAAGTGACGACGTGCCCTGAATGGCACTCATGCGGAGGAGGCCGTCTCCCTTGAGACCTTCACGAACGGCATCGAGTGTGTAACCGCGGGAATAACTCCCCAGGTATGCAAGTGCGGTCGCACGGACCATGATCGGGGTCCCGGTATCTCCGGCAAGCGCTGCGAGGTCGGCATCCGCAGTGGCTGAAGCATCGCTGGCTGCACGAAATGCGCTGCCATAGTGGCTGGGGCGCTCGTCACCGAAATGACTCGTGATGACAGCGCTCGCCCAGGCAGGATCCTGATCTTCGTGACAGCCGGTACAGGCGTCGGGAACTCCGAGGGACTGCGCCAGATCCGGCCGTGGGATTCGCAGGCTGTGATCGCGCCGGTCGTCGACACCCATATAGCGTGTCGCCACCATATGACAGGCAACACAGGCTGCACCGGTGGAATCCATTGGATGAAAATGGTGCTCCGGTGTGTCATAGACTGCGGCGCGCAGTGTCGGGAATTCCTCCCGCGACGGTATCTGGTGACACTGCGTGCAAACGGCATTGCCCTGGAGTTTGAGCGTTGCGCTGTGCGGATCGTGGCAATTGGTGCATGTCACCCCACGCTGGTGCATTTTGCTCTGCAGAAACGAACCATAGACGTAAACCTCTTCAGAGATCTGGCCATCGACGTGGTAGAGGTCGGGCATCAGCAACGCTGGTGAGTAGTAGTCCAGAAATTCCTTGCCGGGCTGGAAGCCCTCCGCAAGCTGGCTGCGGCGTGAATGGCACGGTGCACAGACGTTAATCTGGGAATCCTGGTTGCTGAGGTCGAGCATTGCCGCAGCCGGTGCTTTACCAGCGGCAGGATTCCGCTGGGTATCTACCTGCGTTGTTACATGAGTTGATGCAGGTCCGTGGCATGCTTCACAGGCTACGTCTTCGAGTTCCCACGTTGTCTCATAGCTGTTTGTCCGGGCATTGTAGTTCTTAGCGACTCCGGTCGAATGGCAATCCGCACAGGTCGCGTTCCAGGTGTTGGCTCTGCCCGTCCAGTGCATCGGATCACCAGGCGGCAGGTTGCTGTCATACAGATCGAACCAACGCTGGCCGCCAGCGGCGGACGGACGTGAATCCCAGGCCGTGGGGTGGGACTGCAACCTGCCGCCATCGCTTGCGATCAGGTACTGCTGCAGTGGGGCAACACCGAACACGAACGCGATATCTTCCCGCTTGAATGGCGCGGTTGCAGCACCTTGCCCAAATGCGGCAAGCACGGAAGAATCGCTTACCGTTTGCAGTGCAAGATCATGATGAGAATTCCTCCAGGCTGTGAATTGCGCCGCATGGCACGATGCGCATGCCTCACTGCCAACATAATCAGCAACGTTGTTCGGTCGCGCAGCCGTCGTCGTCGCCTCCGCAGCGGCGGTGACTGGCGGCGGTTGAGATTCCGAGCAGGCGACGCTGAAACAGGCTAGTCCCAGCAGCAGGATTAGGATCACACGGCTCAGTGCAGACGAAGGCAAAGCTTGTTGCAGCCTGGTCCTGCCATGGTCATTGGAGATGTCAGCCATCGTCTTCGGGAACTTCGTCCACGACCTTGTTACGCAAAATACCGATTTCGGGAACCTCGACTTCGATCACATCGCCAGCGACGAGAAATTCAGGCGGCTCGAGTCGGGCGCCGGAGCCCGTCGGGGTGCCGGTCGAAATGATATCCCCGGGTTGCAAGCGCATGAAGGTAGACAGATAGCTGATCAGGTAGCGGAAGGAAAACAGCAGATTCATGGTCGAATCCTGCTGCCGGACGTCGCCATTCACGCGGCACGTCAACTCGAGATTGTCCAGCGAGCTGAACTCATCGACTGTAACCATCCAGGGCCCCTGGGCTCCGGAGCGTTCGAAGTTCTTACCCTGTGTGACATTGAAAGTACCGTGGCGCATCCAGTCGCGTACTGAGCCTTCGTTGATGAGACTGAGTCCGGCAATGTGTTCGATGGCTTTCTCCTGCGGGATGCGGCGACCCGCCTTGCCGATGATCAGCGCGATTTCGCCTTCATAGTCGAGCTGGTCGGATTCTGGCGGCCGCAGGATGGGCTGCTGGTGTCCCACGAGAGATTCGCGGGTGCGCATAAATACACTCGGATACTTCGGCGGTGCATTGAGCTGCGTGTACTCCGCATCGCGCTTTCCGTAGTTGATACCAATGCAGACGATTTTCTGCGGATCGGTGATTGTCGGCAGGAAGTCGATCTGCTTCAGCGAGAAATCGCTCGATGCATCGATCGCGATGTCCTGCGCGCGGACGAGCGCGCCGGCCGAGATGACGTGCCGGAGACTGGCGTATTCCGACATGCGCTCGGAAAGATCGACCACACGATCTTCAACGATTGCGCCGAATCTGGTCTGGCCTTCGGCAGAGAAGCTCAAAAAGCGCATGTCTTCATCCGGTTATTTGTGGTCCGATCATAGTTTGACCGGAAGTACTTGTATGGCTAGATTTAACCACCCTTTCGTTCAAGTCAACGCGAAGCGCGTATGCCGCACCTGATTGTCGAGTACTCTGCGAATATCGAAGAAGATCTGCAGCTGCCGGAACTGCTCACGCGCCTGCGGGATTGCGCTGTGGCCACCGGGGTCTTTCCGCTCGGCGGCATCCGCCTGCGCGGCGCGCGCCGCGACCACTATCTGATCGCAGACGGCGATCCCACAAATGCCTTCGTGCACCTTACCGCGCGCATCGGCCAGGGCCGTACGCTGGAAGTCCGGGAGTCTGTCGTGCAGGCTTTGTTTGATGTTCTGTGTTCACACCTCGATGAGCTGTATGCAGAACGAGGGCTTGGCATTTCCATAGAGATTCAGGAAATCGATGCCGCGACCAGCTTGAAGAAGAACAATCTGCACGAGCGGCAAAGGCCGGCTTAACAGCCTGTGGAAAAAAAGCGAGCAGGCTGTTTTTTAACACGCTGCTAAGGCGCGCTTGCGAGCTCCTCCAGCATCCTCGAGATCGCTTTGGGCGAGCTGGAGTTGCGGGCAAGCAGCTTATAGAAAGCCGGCACGATGAAGAGGGTCAACAGGGTCGCAAGCGAGACTCCTGTAAAGATGACGATCCCCAGCACATAGCGACTCTGCGAACCCGCGCCGGTAGCGACAATCAACGGGATCGAACCCATCACAGTCGAGATTGTCGTCATGATGACGGGTCGCAGTCTGATGCTCGCTGCTTCGAGAATGGCCTGTTCGAAATCACGACCTGCATCGCGCAGCTGGTTGATGAATTCGACGATTAATACGCCATTTTTTGAGGCGATGCCGATGAGCATGATGATGCCGATCTGGCTGTAGATGTTGAGTGTCGAGCCGGTCACATAGAGCGCCAGCATGGCGCCGGCAATTGCCATCGGCACGGACAACAAAATCACGAACGGATGAATGAAGCTCTCAAACTGAGCGGCAAGAACCAGGTAAACGATCAACAACGCAATGCCTAATGTGAACAAGAGGCTGCCGGAAGCTTCCTTGAACTCGAGCGACTCGCCTTTGTAGTCGATCTGGGCGATTTCCGGAAGTTCGGTGGCTACCGTGTTTTCCAGGAATTCCAGAGCGTCACCGAGAGCGTAGCCGTCTGCAAGGCTTGCAGTGATCGTAACTGCACGCAGGCGGTTGTATCGGTTCAGACTGCCTGCGCCAGCTGTCTCTTCGAGATATATGAGATTAGACAGTGGAATCAACCTGCCGCTTTCCTCGGATCGTACGTAGATATTCTCAAGGTCCTGCGCGGTTGCGCGTTGTTCTTTCTTGGCTTGCAGGACGACGTCGTACTCTTCGCCGTCCTGGACGAAGGTCGTGATCCTCTGTTCGCTCATCATCGCGCCCAGCGTGCGGCCAATGTTCTGCACTGAGATGCCCAGTGCGGCTGCCCGGTTCTTATCTATACGGACGATTACCTGAGGCTGAGTCTCTTTCAGATCGCTATCGATCCGTTTGAGTCCCGGATACTCCTCTGCCCGCTCAATGATGATGTCCCGCCAGTCAGCCAGCGTCTGATAGTTGGGTCCACCGAGGACGAACTGCACTGGCCGGTCGCCTCCACCTTTGGAGAGTCCGGAACGCACGAACGCAAATGCCCGGACCGCCGGTACGGTCTGCCAATCGGCCATGACCCGATTGACAGCATCCTGGGTTGAGATGGTGCGCTCCTGCCAGGGTGCCATGCTCACGATCAGCATGCCGGAGTTGGTTGATGAGCTGCCATAGCCTGGTACGCGAGCGACGAAACGGACGACCTGACCCTCCTCGGTCAATTTCATCAGTGGCTCCTCGAGCCGCTCCATCTGCTTCTGCATGCGCTCTATGCCCGTGCCTTCTGCCGCAAACACGCGCGCAAAAAAGAAGCCCTGATCTTCTTTCGGCGCGTATTCATCCGGAACGTTGAGCACCAGCCAGTAGGTCCCGCCGAGAACGCCCAGTGTTATCACAACGGCCACCCAGCTGTGACGGAGAAATGCGCCGAGCATTCGCTGGTAGGTCGTTTCAATTCTGGCAAAACCGTTGTGGACGAATTGTGTGAAGGGATTAACCGTGGTTTGAGGCTTGAGGAACTTAGAACACATGACAGGCGTGAGGCTCAAAGCCAGCACGCTGGAAAAAAACACGGCAGCGCAGATGGTGACGGCGAGTTCGCTGAAAATCACTCCCATATTGTCTTCTAAAAAGATGATAGGTGTGAATACGGCGATAAGGACCGCGGTGGTTGCGATCACGGCAAACGCCACCTGGCGTGAGCCGTTGTAGGCAGCGAGCAACGGATCCTCACCTTTCTCGATACGGCGGTAAATGTTTTCGAGCACGACGATCGCGTCATCGACAACCAGGCCGATCGACAAAACGAGGGCAAGGAGAGTGATGAGATTGACGGAAAAACCGAACAGGGCCAGGGCGATGAATGCGGAGGTCAGGCACACGGGAATCGTGATGGCGGGAATGAGCATCGTCCGAAAAGTGCCGAGAAACGCAAGTATTACGAAGCTGACCAGGACGGTCGTTATGGCAATCGTCTGATACACGGCGTCGATCGCCTCCCGGATGAACAGGGAGTCGTCAGAACTCGGTATCAGGTCCATATGGGCCGGCAAGGTTGCTCGAATGCGGTCAATCTCGGCTTTTACCGCTTCGAGCATCTGCAGTGTGTTCGCTGTCGATTGCTTACTGATTCGCATGCCGACAGTTGGCTGCTGATTGGAGCGGTTGATCTCACGGGTATTGCGTGGCGCGAGCTCTACCAGCGCGACTTCTCCAAGACGGATCAGGTGGCCGCCCTCGCCCCGCTTGATCACCAGGGCGCGGAAATCTTCCGGTGATTGATAGGCGCGCTCCAGGCGCACGCGGAATTCCCGATCCGGCGATTCTATCCGTCCTGCCGGTAGTTCCAGATTCTGTCGTCGCAGCGCTTCCTCGATATCGGAGACCGTGAGACTGCGCGCCGCGAGGTCCAGCCGGTCGAGCCAGATTCGCATTGACGGCCTGGCGCCGCCGCTGATGGCGACAGTAGACACGCCCGGGATGACCGAGAATCGATCGACGATGTAGCGCTCGGTGTAATCGTGCAGTTCCATCATCGTCAATTGCGAACTCGAGACGTTCGCGTACATTACTGGTCGCGCATCTGAATCGCTTTTGGCAACTATTGGGGGTTCCACATCGTCAGGCAGTCGATTGAGAACACGGGAGACGCGATCGCGAACATCGTTGGCCGCTTCGTCGATGTTGCGATCAAGTTCGAATTCGATATTGATGCTCGACATTTCGTCGCGGCTTGACGAGCGGATGGTCTTGATCCCTTCGATGCCGCTGATCTGATCTTCGAGCACCTGAGTGATCCTGGTTTCGATCACATCGGCTGAAGCACCGATGTACGACGTTCGGATGGATACTGTGGGCGAATTGATATTCGGATATTCACGCAGTGGCAGATAATTGAACGACAACACGCCGAAGGCGACCAGCATCATGCTGATTACAGTGGCGAATACCGGCCGCTGAACGGAAACGTCAGAGAGCCACATACTCAGTGGGCTCCGCTGGCAGATGGCCTCGGCTGGGCAGGCGTGTTCGTCTCCGATGTTTTCGAAAACGCGTCGGTTGTTACCGGTGAGCCGTTGCGAATTTTGATGACACCTTCCGTGATCACTGTGTCACCGGCTTTGAGACCGCTGAGTATCTCGACCCAGCCTTCGCTGCGCACGGCGTGAGTTACCTGAATCATCTCTGCCAGGCCATCTTTGATCGTGTAGACGTACACCTGTGATGCCCGCTGGACCAGCGCGATTTCCGGAACCATCAACGCTTCGCGTAGTGCGGTGGTGAGACGGACGGTCAACAGCATACCCGGGAGCAGAATCAGATCCTGGTT
>JAPUFN010000364.1 GCA_027293665.1 Gammaproteobacteria bacterium
AATGATTGGCTGGCGTGTCGGCTGGATCGTGGGGCCTGCTGAGATCCTCGCCGATGTTGCCCGGGTGAGCATAAGCAATGTGGTCTGTCAGACAGGGATTGCGATGGGTGCCGTGGCGACTGCGATCACGAGTGGTGATGACGGTATTGCTGAGAGTGTCAGCGAGTTGCAGAGGCGTCGCGATGTGCTGCTCGCCGAACTCAGCGACTATACAATAATTCCGCCGCACGGTGGCTGGTCGCTGCTGGTGGATGTGTCAGGACTTGGTCTAGACGGCGCGGCCGCGTCAGAATTGTTGCTGCGCAAAGGCAAGATCGCAGCGACACCGATGGTGAACTGGGGCGGTGTGAGTTGTGCCAACTACCTGCGGCTCGTTTTTGCCAATGAACCCGTCGACCGATTGCACGGAATCAGGGAGCGATTTCAAACCGCGTTTCTTGATCTTTAGCCCGCGAGCAGAACCCTAGGAACTCAGGAAATGGCTGTGATAATCCGCCACGGCGGCCGCAATCACGGCAAGCGCCCGTGCCCGATCGTAAGGCTCTCCCACTGAGACGAGCGGTGCTTCATCCACGAGCGTCTTATACGTGGAGAAATAGTGGCGCAAGCGACCGACGAGTTGTTGCGGCAGTTCAGCAATGTCCACGATGTCAGCCCAGATTTCATCCGCATCCAGCACGGCAATGATTTTGTCGTCGGCTTCGCCGCCATCGAGCATCGGCAGGCCACCCACCACCCGGGCGCTCAGGATGACTTCTGCCCGGGAAATGGGACGTTCGCTGAGCACGCAGATATCGAGCGGGTCGCCGTCTCCGCGATCGGCATCGGGCATCAGTGCGGCGACCTTTTCTGCACAGTAGGTCTTTGGTATGAAGCCATAGAGGGTCGGTGGTAATGAGGACGTCTTATGTGGCCGGTCGACCCGCAGGTAACCGGTAACTTTGTCGACTTCGTACTTCACAAGATCAAACGGCGTGATTTCGATGAATGCGGTCACGATGCCGCTCGTGGTATCGCCTGTCTCGAGTCCATGCCAGGGGTGTGGCCGCCAGTTCAGGAATTTCTCTGTCATCGTTCTAACGTCAGGCCGTGTCGGGGAAAACGATACTCGCGCCCCCGCGCAGGCGCTAGCGATATCAGACCTCACACCCCTCACACCGGAAGCCGCAATCCGGTATCCTGCCGCACCTCGAAGAATTTAGGTTGGGACTGGGTCATGGCGAAGACGGTGGTTGACCTCAGCGGGCTTCCGAAAATCGAGAACCCGGGCAGGATTGCGATCCTGAAATCGAAGTGGTACCCGGAAATAGTCGACGCCCTGGCGCAGACGTGTGAAGGGGTACTACGCAAGCAAGGCTTCGAGCAGGTCGACGTTCACACGCTGCCGGGATCGCTCGAATTGCCGCTCGCTGCTGCCGACCTCCTTGCCGTCGATAAGCAGGGGGAAATCGATGCCGTGATCTGTTTCGGAGTGATTCTCAAAGGCGAGACCCTGCACTTCGAGATGATCACCAATGAATGCATGCGCGGACTTGCGGCCGTGATGTTGCAGTATCGGCGGCCAGTCATCGTCGAAATCCTGCCGGTACTCGAAATGGAACACGCAAAGGCGCGCGCCGCGGATGATGAATTCAACAAAGGGTATGAAGCTGCGGCGGCTGCCATCGAGATGATTCACTGGCGCCGCAGCGTTGGCGCGTAGCCAGCCCGCAAACAATCAGCCTTGTTTTAGTATGCGTTGCTTCTGACGATTCCAGTCGCGATCGCGTTGGCTGGCTCGCTTGTCATGCAACTTCTTACCTTTGCCAAGTGCGATTTCGCATTTGACCTTGTTGCCTTTCCAGTACATCGCCGTTGCGATGCACGTGAAGCCTTTCTGCTGAGTTGCTGCAAAAATGCGAGCCAGCTCCCTGGCGTGCAGCAACAACTTGCGTGTACGTTGCGGATCTGCGATCACATGTGTCGACGCGCTTGATAGCGGAGTGATGTTGGCGCCCAGCAGCCAGGCTTCGCCGTCACGCAGCAACACGTAGCTATCTACGAGTTGTGCCTTGCCGCCGCGGATCGCCTTCACCTCCCAGCCTTCGAGCACGAGCCCCGCCTCGAAGCGGTCTTCCAGCAGGTAGTCGTGAGTCGCGCGTTTATTGAGCGCTATGGTGCCGGACCTTGATTTCATCGGAAGGATTATACGGGCTTGCCAGCGGCCTGCCCAAGTGCTGAGACTCATGGAATCCCACGTCCTTCGGCTTGTGGCGCTCATGACCTTGGGCCACAATGCCCGCCCAACGCAATGTTGCATTGGAGCGAGTATGGCGACGGATACCGAATCAAGACACGGTATGTGGTCCAGCCGCTGGTTGTTCATTCTGGCCGCCGCCGGCTCCGCAGTCGGTCTCGGCAACATCTGGAAGTTTCCCTATCTGGCAGGCGAGAACGGCGGTGGTGCTTTCGTGCTGCTCTATCTCGTGTGCATCGCCTTTGTTGGCGTGCCGATCATGATGGCGGAAGTGCTACTCGGTCGCGAGGGTCGGCAGAGTCCGATCAACACCATGCGCCAACTCACGCGGCAACATAATCGCAGTGCGTTGTGGGTGCTGATCGGCTGGGCAGGCGTCGTGGCAGGGTTCCTCATACTGTCTTACTACGTGGTGATTGCGGGCTGGTCTCTGTTCTACATTGGCCAGATGGCCAGTGGTGCGCTGGAAGGCGCCACCGGGGCACAGGCGGATGCGCTCTTCAATGATTTTCTCGCCGACCCGTGGCAGATGATCATGTGGCAGACCATATTCATGGTGTTGACCGTCTACATCATCTCGCGCGGTGTCGTTAAAGGAATTGAAACGGCCATTCGCTGGTTCATGCCGACACTGTTCGTGTTGTTGTTCGTACTCCTTGGCTATGCCGTCACCTCGGATGGCTGGGCGCAAGGTGTCGATTTCATGTTTGGTCTCGATTTTGCCTCGCTGGATGGCAACTCTGTGCTGGTCGCGTTAGGCCAGGCATTTTTCACCTTGAGTCTCGGCATGGGAGCGATGATGGCCTATGGCGCTTACGTGCCGAATAGCGCACCCATCGGATCGACGGTGGTCATCATTGCTCTTCTGGATACCGTGGTTGCCGTAGCCGCCGGATTGGTGATTTTCCCGATCGTGTTTGCCAATGGTCTGGAGACTGGCCAGGGTCCCGGACTCATGTTCGTCACGATCCCTCTTGCCTTCGGCCAGATGCCGTTGGGTATCGTGTTTGGCACTATCTTTTTCGTGCTGGTGAGTTTCGCAGCGATTACTTCAGCCATCTCCATCAGCGAGCCGGCGCTTGCGTACCTGGTCGAAGAGTACAATGCGAAACGCTCGCGCGTTGCCATATCCCTGGGTGTCATCTGCTGGGTGTTGGGGATCGGCACGGTGCTTTCGTTCAATCATTGGGCGGACGTTCACATCGTAGGCAACATGACCTACTTTGATTTTGTTGACTATGTTTCACAAAATATCATGCTGCCGCTTGGCGGCATGTTCATTGCCTTGTTTGCCGGTTGGGCTCTGCCTAAGACGGTAATCGGGGCTCAACTGGGCATCGACGACGGATGGCTCTCTGTTTTGTGGAAGATCGTGTGCGGAATAGTTGCACCGGTAGCAGTGTTGATCGTCTTTCTCGGCGTTCTCTTCGGCTGATCCAGTCAGATGACCACTCAGGTCAACCGATCTGCACTGCTGCCTTATCCGGCAGAATCGGTATTCGCCATCGTCAACGATGTGGCGAAGTATCCGGAGTTCCTGCCCTGGTGTTCGGCTGTCGACATCCTGCAGGCAAACGACCGGGAGATTGTCGCTGAGTTGTCGCTGAAGGCGCGTGGCGTGCAACAGACATTCACGACTCGAAACATTCTCACACCACCGGAAAAAATCGAATTACAGCTCGTTGCCGGTCCGTTCGAAGAATTGTCAGGCAGTTGGTGTTTCAAAAAGCTGGGTGATGATGAAGGGTGCCGCGTTGAGCTGCTCCTGAATTTTCAGCTCAGCGGCGTGCGCTCTCTGCTCGGTGCAAGTTTCATCAGATCGCCTTTTGCAAAAGTCTTCACCGGTGCGGCAGACAAGATGGTGGATGCGTTTTGTGAGCGGGCAAACGAGCTGTTGGGCTGAAGTCCGCGTGCACATAGAAGTCGTCTATGCACTCAGCGATCAGCAACACCTCGTGCATGTCGAACTGCCGGATACGGCTACTGTGGATTCGGCGCTGCAAGCGGTACAACGCGTTGCACCGTTCAGCGAATTGAATCTGGCGGAGGTGACGGTTGGTATCTTTGGCCGAATTGCCGAAAGAACGCAGCGCCTGCGCGCGGGCGATCGGGTAGAGATCTATCGGCCTTTGCCGGTAGATCCAAAAGATGCACGCCGCCAGCGTGCCAGGTCTTCCTAGTAGTTAACCGGCGTCTTTCGTTTGTGTGTTGGGTTCTGCATCGCCGCGCTCAGCGGTCACCTGAGTGGCACCCGTCGACTCCCCTTCCTGCTCGGAAGATGGCGCGAAGTCACCCGTGAAGTAGGCGAGAAGATCCTGCTCGAAAAACAGCGAGACGTGGACCTGCTCGTTGAAGTAACCGGGAACCTCGATGGTGTAGATGTAGTCCCATCTGCTTTCGTTGAATGAATTTCGAAAGATGGGTTCACCCATGATGTAGGCAACCTGGCTGCGCGTCATGCCGGGTTTCAGTTTATCGATCATTTCCTGGCTCAGGACATTGCCCTGCTGCACAGTCAGTTTGTGAACTCTTGGCAGACTGAAACTTGGCATGCTGAATTTTGGCATGCTGCAGGCGGTCAGCAGGACACTGGCACACGCAACTGCGATGGTCATCTTTAATGTTTTCGGGCGCCGATTTAATCGCATGGTGTCTGGTTTGCGCTCGTTGTGAGGCCGCGGGCGTCGCATGTTAACGGCTAATGCGGCGCTAATGAAGGGCAATATCACGCGCTTCGCTCAGTAGAGTTCGGGCGTAATCCCGTGATTTGTCGGTGATTCCGGCGCCTGCGAGCATTCGCGCCAACTCATCGATGCGCTCGGCATCGACCAGCGGGGCAATCTGCGTATCACGGTCATTATCCTTGTGCACCAGCAGGTGGTGTTCACCGAGGGCTGCGACCTGGGGTGCGTGGGTGATGCAGATCACCTGGGTATGTTCAGCGACTGTGCGCAACAGACGGCCAACGACGTCGGCTGCGGTGCCGCCAACACCGACATCTGCTTCGTCCAGTACCAGTGTTGGCAGCGCACATTTTTTTGCCGCCACGACTTCGATCGCGAGGCTGATCCTGGCCCGTTCGCCACCCGACGCGATCCGGGACAGCGGTGCCGCAGGATAGTTCGGATTGGTCACACAGAGAAACTCCACGGTTTCCAGGCCGGTTGCGTTTTCCGCGTCGGAGAATTCCAACGCCAGCGCACCACCGTCAATTCCCAGCGTGTTGAGACACGCGCTCACCGCCGTGGTGAAGTCATCGGCGGCGTGATGACGTTGCTCGCTGACTTTGCCTGCCAGTACCTGGTAGGCGTCACGCTGGGTTTCGACTTGCGCGCGCAACTCAGCCAGTTTTGATGCGTCGGTGGAAATGGTCTCCAGTTCGCGTTGCAGGTTTTCGATCAGTTCGGGCAGTGCCTCGGGCTCGATGTGGTGTTTGCGGGCAAGTTCGTGCAGCTGACTCATGCGTGATTCCAGGATCTGCAGAGCTTGCGGATCGGATTCGAGTGTTTCCGCATAGGTTCGCAGATCCCGCTCGGCGTCGTCACTCAACGCAAGTGCCGCCGCCAGAGTTTCCCGTGCGCCCTGCAGCGCCGGATGATCGTCATCGATACGCTCGAGTTGCCTGAGCCCCTGGTTGAGTGCGCTGGTCGTTGCCAGCTCGCTCAGACAGGCCGCCACCGCCTCCTTCAGGCTCTGTACCTGATTCAAACGCTTGTGGGAACGCTCCACTTCTCTGAATTCGCCCGGCTGGGGTGCTGCGGAAGATAGTTCGGAGAGCTGATAGTCCAGCAGCGCGGCGCGATCCTGCTGGCTGGCTACCGATTCTTCGAGTGCAGCGAGGTTTGTGAGTGTCGCCTGCCAGGCCTGGTGTGCTTTGCGGCAATCGTCGAGCAGCGATCTGGCCACGCCGTATTCATCGAGCAAGGCAAGCTGGACCTCGCGTTGCGCCAGGCGCTGATGTTCGTGCTGGCCGTGAACGTCTATGCAGCTTGCGCTCAACTCGCGCAGCACCTGCAGATTGACCGGCGTGCCGTTCAGAAACGCGCGGGATCGTCCATCGGCGTTGACGACGCGTCGCAGTAGACAACGACCCGGCTGATCCGGATCGTCCAGGGCAAGGCCGACGAGATAATCCAATGCGGCAGGGCTCCCGGACAAATCGAACTCCGCGCTGACGTCGGCACGGTTTGCCCCGGGCCGGATGGTATCCGTCGCCGCACGATCGCCGAGAACGAGGCCCAGAGCGCCGAGTAAAATCGACTTTCCGGCGCCGGATTCACCAGTAATGACGGTCAGTCCAGACCCGAATTGGATTTCGAGTGACTGCACTAACGCGAAGTCTCTGACGGTCAATGATTTGAGCACAGCTTGACGAGAGGTATCGATTGTCCAAAGATCAGCGCTCATTGTACTAAATGGCGTAGACCAAGTCGTAGTCTCATGAGACGTCAGCCTGCCGAAAGCATCGATGAAAGAGCGCAATCGCTGTTCAAGATGCTGGTGGAACAATACCTGCGCGAAGGGGCGCCCGTAGCCTCCAAGCATCTGGCCGCCGCGCCGGGGGTTGATATCAGCGCAGCGACAGTGCGCAACATAATGGCGGAATTCGAAGCGCAGGGCCTTGTCAGCTCGCCCCACACATCGGCCGGCAAAGTGCCCACCAATGTGGGTTTGCGCTTTTTTGTCGACAGCCTGCTGTCCTACGCGCCGCTGCAGGAGGCTCAGATTCAGCAACTCGAAACTGAGTTGAATCCGGATCTCTCACCGAGTGAGCTGGTGGTTTCCGCCTCGAGCCTGTTGTCCAATCTCACGGAGATGACCTGCGTTATCACGCTGCCGCGGCGGGATCACGTCGCGCTCCGGCAGGTTGAATTTCTATCGCTCTCGGGCGACCGGGTGCTCGTCATCCTGGTCATGAGCGATCGGGAGGTGCAAAACCGAGTGATCCACACCGATCGTGAGTATTCTGACGTGGAACTCACCCAGGCGGCGAATTTCCTCAATCAGGAATTCGCCGGCCAGTCTCTTCTGAGCATCCGCAGCTCACTGCTGCTCAGCATGCAGGAAGACAAGGATCGCATGGGCAGTCTCATGCAGACGGCGCTGGACGTTGCGGCGCAGGTGTTCACGGCCGAGGAAGATACCGAGCAGCAGGTGATCGTCTCAGGTGAGACCAGGCTCCTGGAAATGAGCAGCGACGCCGAAACTGCGCGCACGCTGTTTGACGCGTTTTCGCACAAAGACAGCATCCTGCACCTGCTTGACCGCTGTCTGCAGAGCCACGGTATTCAACTTTTCATTGGCGAGGAGTCCGGCAGCAAGCTGCTTGATGACGTCAGCGTGGTGACTGCGCCTTATTCGGTCCAGGGCCAGCTGGCGGGTGTGCTCGGGGTGGTTGGACCCACCCGCATGGCCTATCGGGAAGTGATTCCGGTCGTGGATGTGACCGCGCGCGTCCTCGGTGCCGCGATGACGCAAATCTAGCAGAGTTGAAAAACCCGCCGCCAGGCTTGAATTCAGCCCGTCCGGACCCCATCTAGACAGGGGCATGCGGCGGCGGGTCGCCTCGGCCCGCGTAGTCCAGTGCATGCCACCTGGCTCGAGCACCTGCGGCGGGCTCAAGCGCCTGCGGCGGGCTAAAAAGCCACTGGGTCAGATAAACAGCCGATCGGAGTCAAAACAGATCATGACGGATGACAAGTCCGCAGACGAAACACAAGCGCCCGCAGCTGATGCCGATAGCGCTGCGGCTGATAGCACTGCGGCTGATAGCGCCGCGGCTGATGAAGCGGCGGCCGATGAAGTGACGGACGCGAACGAGACCGAGGTGGCCGAGGACGACGCGCCCGAAGAGGCACCAGCGCTGGATCTGGAAGCTCAGCTTGTGGCGGCGAACGAGACGATCGAAGCGCTCAAAGACCAGGCATTGCGCGGTCAGGCGGAGGCTGAAAACGTCCGCCGCCGGGCGTCCCGTGACGTCGAAAACGCCCACAAATACGCCCTCGAAAAATTTGCCGGCAAGCTATTGCCAGTGCTGGACGGTCTGGAGAAAGCCATTGAAGTAAGCGTAGTCGACGATTCGACGGCCGATGTTTCGGCTGCAGATGCTGACGTAGAGCAGGCTGGCACAGTGCTGATCGAAGGCGTGAAACTGTCGTTGAAGCTATTCCTCGGAGTGCTCTCGCAAGCGGGAATCGACCAGATCGATCCGCTGGGTGAACCCTTCGACCCGCAGTATCACGAAGCGATAGCGATCCTGGAAAACCCGGCCGCCGAGCCCAATTCGGTGCTCGAAGTGATGCAGAAGGGGTACGCGCTGAATGGTCGGCTGATCCGGGCGGCCAAGGTCGTCGTCAGTAAGGCGCCGGCGTCTTCAGACGGATCTGAGGATGAATCTGAAGACGGGTCTGAAGATGGTTCACAGCCAGAATGAGTGGCCGCTCGAGGGCGAGCCGCTGACCGTGCAGAAACAACAGGTTGTCCTGCCAGGGGGTTGAACTCTGCGGGAAAACCCAAATATATCCACCAGGATTAAAAACGCTGTAGGCGGTCGCATTGGGTGACCTGAAGAAACGGCGAATAGAAGCAAAATTGGAGAAATAGATCATGGGTAAGATCATCGGGATCGACTTGGGCACCACCAACTCGTGTGTGGCGGTGTTGGAAGGAAATGATGCCAAGGTCATCGAAAATTCCGAAGGCGACAGGACCACACCATCGGTCATCGCCTACACGGAGGACGGCGAGATTCTAGTGGGCCAGGCTGCGAAGCGTCAGGCCGTGACGAATCCCACCAATACGTTATTCGCGGTAAAGCGCCTGATCGGGCGCAAATTTGCCAGCGACGTGGTACAGAAAGACATCAAGATGGTGCCCTACAAGATTTGCGAGGCGAGTAACGGCGATGCCTGGATTGACGTCAACGGCGAACAGTTGGCGCCGCCACAGATTTCCGCAGAGACACTCAAAAAGATGAAAAAGACCGCTGAGGAGTACCTCGGCGAAGAAGTCAGCGAGGCAGTCATTACGGTGCCGGCTTATTTCGATGACTCGCAGCGTCAGGCCACCAAAGATGCCGGGCGGATTGCCGGACTCGAAGTGAAGCGCATCATCAACGAGCCCACGGCGGCAGCGCTCGCCTATGGGCTGGACAAGAAGCGTGGTGACACCAAGATTGTCGTCTACGACCTTGGTGGTGGCACGTTCGACGTATCCGTAATCGAAATTGCCGAGATCGATGGTGAGCATCAGTTCGAGGTGCTTTCGACCAATGGCGATACGTTCCTGGGTGGTGAGGACTTCGATTTGCGCGTGATCGACTACCTGGCTGATGAATTCAAGAAAGACAACAGCGTGGATCTGCACAACGATCCGCTGGCATTGCAACGGCTCAAGGAGGCAGCGGAGAAAGCGAAGATCGAGCTATCCAACAGCCAGCAGACGGAAATCAACCTGCCCTACATCACGGCCGACGCATCGGGTCCCAAGCACCTCGTGCTCAAGCTCACCCGGGCGAAACTGGAGTCGCTGGTTGGGGAGCTGGTAGAACGCACGCTCGGCCCTTGCAAGATTGCAATGGAAGATGCGGGGTTATCCAACTCCGGCATTGACGACATTATTCTTGTCGGCGGCCAGACCCGAATGCCGCTCGTGCAGGAGAAAGTCAAAGAGTTCTTCGACAAAGAGCCGCGCAAAGATGTGAACCCCGACGAAGCCGTTGCCATCGGTGCAGCGATTCAGGCGGCGGTGTTGTCCGGTGACGTCAAAGACGTCCTCCTGCTCGATGTATCCCCGCTGTCGCTCGGCATCGAAACGCTGGGTGGTGTCACGAGTGTTCTGATCGAGAAAAACACGACCATCCCGACTAAGAAGCAGCAGGTGTTCTCGACTGCGGATGACAATCAGACGGCAGTGACGATTCACGTTTTGCAGGGTGAACGTAAACAGGCCGGCCAGAACAAGTCGCTCGGCCGTTTCGATCTTGCCGATATTCCACCGGCGCCGCGAGGTATGCCGCAGGTTGAGGTCAGCTTTGACATCGATGCCAACGGTATTCTCAACGTTTCCGCCAAAGACAAAGCAACAGGCAAAGAGCAGTCGATTGTCATCAAGGCATCCTCGGGTCTCTCCGATGAAGAGGTCGATAAGATGGTGCGGGATGCGGAAGCCCACTCAGAGGAAGACCAGAAATTCGAAGAAATGGTCAGTCTGCGTAACCAGGCCGATGCTCTGGTCCACGCCGCTCGAAAGACGGTGACGGACGCCGGTGACAAAGCCACCGAAGATGAAAAGTCTGCAGTCGAAACCGCAGCCAGCGAACTCGAGGACGTGTTGCAGGAAGGCGACAAGGCAACGATCGAAGCGAAGCTGCAGGCGCTGTCGGAAGCCTCAGCGACACTGGCCCAGAAACTCTACGCCGAAGAGGCGCAAGCCGGCGCGGCTGGCCAGGCACCGGGCGCAGACGCCGCGGATGGTGCGGATGCTGATGGCGAAACAGTAGATGCGGAGTTTGAAGAGGTCAAAGACGATGAGGTTAAAGACGACGAGCCGGAGAAGTAAGGCTGTCGCAACTCACCGACAAACAGAGCTGGCAGAATAAAATGGCGCGGCCGCCGTGGTTGGTGGTAACAGGAAATAAGTGATCCAGCACATGGCGAAACGAGACTACTACGAAATACTGGGATTGAATCGAGATGCATCCGAGGGTGACATCAAGAAATCCTTTCGGCGGCTTGCCATGAAATTCCATCCCGACCGCAACCCGGACGATGCGTCGGCCGAGGATAAGTTTAAAGAAGCCACAGCGGCGTACGAAATCCTCTCCAATGATGATAAGCGGCAGGCCTATGACCGCTTCGGACATGCCGGTGTCGATCCGAATATGGGTGGTCCGGGCGGATTCGAAGGGACGAGCTTCGGTGACATTTTCAGCGACGTGTTCGGTGACATCTTTGGTGGTGGTGGCGGTGGTCGTTCGCGCAGTTCGGTGCAGCGCGGCTCCGATCTGCGTTACGGCCTTGATCTGGAACTGGAACAGGCCGTGGCGGGTGACACCATAGACGTTGAGGTTCCCGTGCTCGCTGCTTGCGAGCCGTGTGAGGGCAGAGGCGCCAAACCCGGGACCAGCGCCGTGACCTGTCCGGACTGCGGCGGTGCAGGACAGATCCGTGTGGCGCAGGGCTTGTTCTCCCTGCAGCAGACGTGCCCACGTTGTCGCGGAGCCGGTCAGGTCATCAAGGACCCCTGTACGACCTGCGGCGGCAGCGGGCGCCAGGAAAAACGCAAGAAGCTTTCTGTGAAGATCCCAGCCGGCGTCGACACTGGCGATCGCATCCGTCTGACAGGCGAGGGCGAGGCCGGATTCAATGGTGGCCCGGCTGGCGACCTGTACGTGCAGATCGATGTGCACGAGCACCCGATCTTTTCCCGCGACGGGAAAAATCTCTACTGCGAAATGCCGGTTTCCTTCGTCGATGCGACCCTCGGTGGGGAGTTGGAAGTTCCCACGCTCAACGGCCGCGTAAAACTAAAAATTCCGGCGGAAACTCAGACCGGAAAAATGTTCCGGTTACGCGGCAAGGGTGTGACGCCGGTGCGCGGCGGTGGCGT
>JAPUFN010000365.1 GCA_027293665.1 Gammaproteobacteria bacterium
GTGGTGCCGCCTTCACGCAGATTTCCCGATAGGGCACTGATCGCACATTCCACGCCCAACTTGAAGTCGGCATTCACAGCAAACACCTCCTCAAGCGATGCGGCGTGATGCGTCGCGATGGCATTCTTTACGGCATTTACCGCCGCAGGCGGGGCAGCAGTGCCATTGGCACAGGCATGCACCAGCTGGGCCGCCTGGACCATGCCGGAAAGCGCAAGCGATCGGTAGTCTGTCGTGTAGGCCACGCTCAAGCGCCTGCCCCCGCGGTCACACCAGTTGTTTGTATGACGCCGCCGCCAAGACAGATATCGCCATCATAGAAACACGCATACTGACCCGGCGTTACCGCACGCTGTGGCCTGGCAAAAGTCACCAGCAACTGGCCATCTGCGCGATGGGTAATTCGACAACTCTGATCGCTTTGCCGGTAGCGCACTTTTGCCGAACATTCCAGTGGTAGTTCGGGTGATTCCACCAGCCAGTTCAGTTCGCTCACCGCCAGCCAGTCGCGCTGCAGATCCGCAGGATCCTGCGACACAATGAGATCTCCGGTGGCGCGATCTTTTGCTGCGACATACCAGGGAGCCTCGGCATGTCCCTGGACGCCGCCGATGCCAAGGCCCTGACGTTGACCGAGCGTGTAGTAGGGCAGGCCGATGTGCTCGCCCAGCGTCATGCCTTCCATGTCTCGGATCTTGCCTGGCGTGGTGCTGAGATACCGCTGCAGAAAGTCGCTGAAACGACGCTCGCCAATGAAACAGATGCCGGTGCTGTCTTTCTTGCGATGGTTATGGAAGCCGGCTTTGTCGGCAATCTCGCGAACCGTAGTTTTTTCGAGTTCACCCAATGGAAAAAGACATTTCGCAAGCTGAGCATTGGGCACCGCCTGCAGGAAATAACTCTGGTCTTTGTTCGAATCACGGCCTTTGAGAAGGTGGAACGCGTTGTCGGTCCACTTACCGCGGACGTAGTGGCCGGTGGCAATAGCGTCGGCACCCAGAGCTTGCGCGTAGTCGGCAAACTGCTTGAACTTGATCTCCCGGTTGCACAGGACATCGGGGTTCGGCGTGCGGCCGGCTGCATATTCAGCGAGAAAAGACTCGAACACGTTGTCCCAGTACTCTGCGGCGAAATTCGCCGTCTGCAATTCAATGCCCAGGTGTTCGCAAACGCGGCTTGCGTCTTCAAGGTCTGCCTGCGCGGTGCAATATTCCGTGCCGTCGTCTTCGTCCCAGTTCTTCATGAAGAGACCCGCGACCTGATAACCGGCTTCGAGCAGCAGCAGGGCGGCGACGGACGAGTCCACGCCACCGGACATGCCAACGATGACTGAGGTACTGCTTGCTGCACAATCGGTCATGGCGCTCCAGGGCCCGTTCTACTGTGTGTCGCGGTCGCGATGAAAAGAAGGGCGCGTATTCTACAGAATTACAGGAAAATAGCTGTCTGGTGCCTATAATCGCTGCTGATGAGTAACCCTGAAAATAAATCCAGCCCGTTGAGTCATATCGATGCCGCCGGCAAAGCCAATATGGTTGACGTATCCGATAAAGCCGATACCCAACGCGTCGCGGTTGCAATGGCGCGGGTGCGGATGCAGCCCGAAACCCTCCAGGCGATTACGGATAATACGGCCGCCAAGGGTGATGTACTTGCGGTTGCACGAGTTGCCGGTATCCAGGCCGCCAAGCGCTGCTCGGATCTGATTCCATTGTGCCACCCACTTAAGCTTTCCAAAGTGGGGATCGATTTTTCCGTGGCCGGCGAGGGCGCCCTTGTGGTTCGCGCTGAGGTCAAAGTCAACGGCCAGACCGGAGTCGAGATGGAAGCACTGACTGCTGCGAGCATCGCCGCCCTGACCATCTACGATATGTGCAAGGCGATGGACCGGGCGATGGTGATCGAAGAGACCTGTGTGCTCTCCAAGGCTGGAGGCAAGAGCGGCGACTGGGAGCGCCCGGCTTCGTGACCGGCGACTCGGGGCAATTGCGTGTTCTGTTCTTCGCTGGACTGCGCGAGGAAGTGGGCACCGGCGAGCTGAGCTTGGAGCTCACCGAGGCCTGTTCGCTGGAAGACGTCTTACGCCGACTGCAACGTCATTTATCCGCTGCGGCCATTGCAACCCTGACCGCGGAGAACGTGCGCATCGCTCTGAATCACTCACTGATCACGCCGCCTGTGGAATGTCATCCAGGTGATGAGCTTGCGTTCCTGCCGCCAGTGACCGGCGGTTAGCCGGGTTGCTTGAGGGCCGTTGAGCGATGAGCGAGCAGACACCGAATTTACCGCACGTACAGATTCGCGTGAGTCCGGACGACTTTGACATTGGGGCGGAATGGCAAAGCCTGCGGCAGCGCTCCGGAGGTGAACTAGGGGCGGTTGCCACGTTCATCGGCCTGGTGCGCGATCGCGACAAGGGCGAGGCGGTGACCGGTTTGCACCTGGAACACTACCCGGGCATGACTGAACAGAGCATCGAAAGAATTGTGAGTATTGCGAGCGAACGCTGGCCACTGCTCGATGTGCTGGTCGTGCACCGGGTCGGTGAACTGGCGCCCCGCGATCAGATTGTCTTCGTCCAGGTGGCAAGTGGTCATCGCGCGGCGGCATTTTCTGCAGCCCAACTCATCATGGATTATCTGAAGACCGACGCCGTCATCTGGAAACGCGAAGACAAGGCCACCGGCGGGCAGTGGTTGCAAGCGAGTGAACTAGATGAGCAGCGCAAAGCTCAGTGGCGGCCGCCCTCCGAGGATAAAGACGGCCAGGACGCATAAGCCTGAGACGTCAATTTAGAGCGACTCGTGGGCTAAGTCACTCGGCGTAAGTGCGCCGAATTCGGCACGGCGCGATCGCGACGATGTCGTCGTCAGTTCAGCTCGACCGCTGAGCGGTGCTGGGCTCGACCGCGTCGGATTCAGCATCTTCTGCGTCGCTGACCGTTACCGAGACGACTTCCGATGTGCCGGGCGATTCCTCAGCCTCGACCTCGACCTCGACGGCGGCCGTTTCTGCGGCAACGGCCTGGGCGCTAATGGCTTCTTCAGCGCCAGTTTCTGCAACAACTTCTTCGCCGGTTTCTTCACCGACACCTTCAACGACACCTTCACCGGAGGCTGCAACGTCGGCAGTATCCTGGTCATCGGTTGCCGCCGTAGCTTGAGCATCGGCATCACCGCTGCGGATGTTTGTGGCGTGCAGACCTTTGGGTCCTTCGAGCACGTCAAACAGCACTTCCTGTCCGGCCTTCAGCGTTTTATAGCCGTCCATTTCGATCGACGAGTAATGCGCAAAGAGGTCTTCTCCACCTTCGTCTGGCAGGATGAAGCCATACCCCTTGGCATTGTTAAACCATTTTACTTTCCCTATCGCCACGGCAACCACCCTCCTAAGCAGCTAGGAACTAGCCAGGCTTCACAGTTTCTGACACGGGTCGGTTTTGCGTGTCTCATTGATCTCTTTACTGACCCCTGCGAACCGCGTACTCCATGACGTCCGCCTAGTGGACGCCGACTGGTAGCGCGGTACTGCCCCCTCAAACGGACTTTCTCCTCATTTTTCCATCGAGTCAAGGTTGAAATAGCCCCGGAAATCCTTGATAAACTGCTCTGAATGCCTACATTTACTGGCATTGGCCCGCAATCGGGCGCCAGCCGCCAGTGCCAGGAGCAGATGGCATCACCCGTATTCTCTGGCCGATTGTCATTTCCAGGGGCATGTGGCTGATGTCGTCGGCGCGGCGTTTGCACGATCTTTGCGCGCTGCTTGTTTTATTTGTGGCAGACCCCACGTTAATAGGGCGCCGACTAGATTTAAACTAATCTCAGGTATGATTGGCCGATGAAATGTAGTATCTGGCGAACCCATCTGGCGGAGGTCCGTGCAGCGGGAGACGAGGAAGACAACGAGGATCAGCAGTTAGATAATGAGGGCGGGTTGGCGACAGCAACCGCCAAGCCCAAGCTCAAAAGACCACAGATGTTTAAAGTCCTTTTGCTCAACGACGACTACACCCCGATGGAATTCGTTGTTCACGTACTGGAGATATTTTTTAGCATGCAGCGGGAGAAAGCCACACAGATCATGCTTACCGTGCATACGCAGGGCGCGGCCGTCGTGGGTATCTTTCCCCGGGATATCGCGGAAACCAAATCCGAGCAGGTGAATCTGTACGCTCAGGAGAACCAGCACCCGCTCGTGGCCACCATTGAAATGACAGACTAGGAAAGTCGATCACACATGCTTAGCAAAGACCTCGAAGTCACCTTGAACGAAGCCTTTCGCGCTGCGAAGAGCAAACGTCACGAATTCATGACGGTGGAGCACCTGCTGCTGGCGCTGCTCGACAACACCGTGGCACTGGACGTGCTGGAAAAAACCGGCGCCGACGTCGACAAACTGCGCACGGATCTGCAGGAACATATCGAATCGACCACACCATTAATTCCGGCGGGTGACAGTGACCGGGAGACTCAGCCGACGCTTGGCTTCCAGCGTGTTCTGCAGAGGGCCGTTTTTCACGTCCAATCCTCCGGCCGTAAAGAAGTAACCGGTGGCAACGTCCTGGTCGCCATCTTCAGCGAGCAGGAAAGTCAGGCAGTCTTTTTCTTGAAGCAACAGAACATCGCCCGAATCGATGTGGTGAACTACATCGCCCATGGCATCTCCAAAGTATTCGGCCCTGATGGCGAACCTGCTGCCTCGGGACCGGAAGCCGAAGAAGAAATGGGTGAAGAAGGCGCCCAGCAGAGCGCGCTTGATGCCTTTGCGACCAACCTCAATGATCAGGCACGCAACGGCCGGATTGATCCACTCGTTGGCCGGGATGCGGAACTCGAGCGTGTCATCCAGGTGCTTTGTCGACGCCGCAAGAACAATCCCTTGCTCGTCGGTGAATCCGGAGTTGGCAAGACGGCAATCGCGGAAGGTCTGGCCAAGCGCATCGTCGATGGCGAGGTGCCTGAGGTGGTGGGTGATGCGACTATTTACGCGCTGGACATGGGAGCGTTGCTCGCGGGGACCAAATACCGCGGAGATTTCGAAAAGCGTTTCAAGATGGTGCTCGCCGAGCTCAAGAAAGACGAAGGCGCCATCCTCTTTATCGATGAAGTGCACACCATTATCGGCGCAGGTGCTGCATCCGGCGGTGTCATGGATGCATCGAATCTGCTGAAACCGGTGCTGACTTCAGGCGACATCCGTGTCATGGGATCAACCACATACGCAGAGTATCGCGGAATATTCGACAAAGACCGGGCACTCTCCCGACGCTTTCAGAAAATTGATGTCTCGGAACCGGACGTCAACGACACCTACCATATTCTCAAGGGTTTGAAATCGCGTTACGAAGACCACTACCATCTGCGCTACACGGACAAAGCGCTGCGCGCCGCTGCAGAACTTGCCGATCGCTACATCACCGATCGGTTTCAGCCTGACAAAGCGATCGACGTGATAGACGAAGCCGGTGCGGCGCAACAGCTGGTCAAACCGAGCAGGCGCAAGAAGAGTATCGGTGCGACAGATGTGGAGCAGGTTGTCGCGAAAATCGCGCGGATTCCCTCCACTCAGGTCACGACTTCCGATAAGGAAGCTCTGCGAGGCATCGATTCGAAACTCAAGATGGTGGTATTCGGTCAGGATGAGGCCATCGATTCTCTCGTGTCTGCGATCAAACTCTCCCGTGCCGGGCTCAAATCCGGCGAAAAACCGATCGGCTCATTTCTGTTTGCCGGTCCCACCGGAGTTGGTAAAACCGAAGTCAGCCGGCAACTCGCCCTCATCATGGGCGTTGAGCTTTTGCGCTATGACATGTCGGAATACATGGAACGCCACACCGTCTCGCGGCTGATCGGTGCGCCCCCGGGCTACGTCGGCTTCGACCAGGGTGGGTTACTGACCGAAGCAGTCACCAAACACCCGCACAGTGTGGTGTTACTCGACGAAATCGAGAAGGCGCATCCAGAAGTGTTCAATCTGCTCCTGCAGGTCATGGATCACGGCACTTTGACCGACAACAACGGTCGCAAGGCGGATTTCCGCAACGTGGTGCTCATCATGACCACC
Organism: Gammaproteobacteria bacterium; assembly: GCA_027293665.1. Lineage (GTDB taxonomy): Bacteria > Pseudomonadota > Gammaproteobacteria > Pseudomonadales > Azotimanducaceae > SZUA-309. The sequence continues at coordinate 6,067 of JAPUFN010000365.1, forward strand.
AACGCGGGTGCTCAGGATATCAGCCGGGCGTCCATCGGGTTCACCAAGCAGGACAATGCTACGGACTTCATGGAGGCGATCAAAAAGATGTTCACCCCGGAATTTCGTAACCGGCTGGATGCTACCGTGCAGTTCAGTCCACTTGGACTTGACGTCATCAAGACGGTGGTGGACAAGTTCCTCACCGAACTTCAGGCACAACTCGATGACAAGAAAGTCACGCTCGATGTCGACGAAGAAGCACGTGACTGGATCGCGACCGAGGGCTACGACGAAAAAATGGGCGCCCGACCCATGCAGCGGCTGATTCAGGAAAAGATCAAACGCCAACTGGCGGAAGACGTACTTTTCGGACCGCTGGCCAAACATGGCGGCACGGTCTATGTGACCGTCAAAGATGGCGAATTGCACCTGAGAAGCGAGTCACCCGAAGACGCCCGGGCGGAAGACGTTACCGTCTAGGCAGCGTATTGCAAACGCACTGCTGGATTACTTGCGGAACGTGATACGGCCTTTGCTGAGGTCGTAGGGAGTGAGTTCTACTTTGACCTTGTCTCCGGTGAGAATGCGGATGTAGTTCTTGCGCATTTTCCCTGAGATATGTGCGGTCACAACGTGTCCGTTTTCCAGCTCAACACGGAACATCGTATTGGGTAGTGTATCGACTACAGTACCCTCCATTTCAATCTGTTCTTCTTTAGCCATAGGCTCCGTTACGGTTTTCGCGGCGAGCGGCATTCTGCCCGATGCCTGCGGGAAGTGCAAAGCCGATCCTGCGGCCTGAATCGAGCGGATTCTGTCGCAAACGAAAAAGCGCTGTAAAACGGGTCGGCAGATTGAGCTTCGAGGCCAGGGATGGCCAAAGGACAGTCTGTTAGTTGACCGTGATCCAGCGGCCGTTGATGAACAACTCCACCGGCCGATATTCGGTTTTGTAGCGCATTTTATCTGAATCACGAATCCAGTAACCGAGATAGACGTATGGCAGTTCGAGCTTCTGACAGAGTTCGATCTGTTTGAGAATTGACATGACACCGAGGCTCCGTTCGGGGAATTCCGAGTCAAAGAAGGTGTAGATCGCGGAAAATCCCCCTTCCTGCTGATCGGTCACGGCGACGGCGAGCAGCGTCTCACGCAAATAGAGGCACACGAAAAGAGTCTCGGACCACTGGCTGAGCAGGAATGAACGGAACTGAGCTACGCTCGGCGGATACATGTCACCGTCACGGTGGCGACCGGTGATGTATTTACCGTAGAGCTCATAATACTCGTGGCTATACACGGCTGGTTTCACTTCAACTCTAAGATCGGCGTTTTTCGCGAGCACCCGGCGCTGGCGTCTGCGCGCATGAAACGTCGCCACCGGCACGCGCGCGGGAATGCACGCCTGGCAGTCGGCGCAATGCGGCCGATACAGATGGCTGCCGCTGCGGCGGAAGCCCTGTTCCGTCAGAGTCTGATAAGTATCCGGCGTGATCATGTCACGCGGATCCAGGAAGAGCGTGTTCGCTTCGCGCTGTGGCAGGTAGCTGCACGCGTGCGGCGGCGTGATGAAGAATTGTTTCTTACCCAGTTCGTCCTTCATTGTGTCCTGTGTTTCGTCCTGTATTTTCTCAACTACAGCAGAGTGTCGAACTCCATGCGCCAGGTTCCCTGACGCGTCGGCTGGTCTGCATTCCACTCAATCTTAGCGATAAATTCGCTCCTGGGCAGCTCAATTGCGCCAAGAGACGCCAGGTGCGGATTGCTGACCTGACAATCGATGAGAGGATAGTCCCATCGACACATTTGTCGGCACAGACAACTGAGCGCGACTTTTGATGCATCCTTTTCGCGGGAGAACATCGATTCCCCGAAAAACATACGCCCGAGCGAGACGCCGTACAATCCGCCAACCAGCTGGTCTTCCCGCCAGACTTCCACGGAGTGGGCGAAGCCGATTTCATGTAGCTCGGTGTAGGCGTCGATCATCTTCTGCGTGATCCATGTGCCGTTCTCGGTGCGACCGGCGCGTACTCTGGATTCGGCGCAGCCTTCGATGACTGACCGAAATGCCGTGTCGAGCGTGACCCGGAATCCGCCGTTACGTAGCCGCTTCGCCAGGCTACGGCTCGTTTTGATGGCATCCGGGTAGAGGATCGCGCGCGGGTCGGGGCTCCACCACAACAGCGGTCCGCGATCGTCTTCGAACCAGGGAAAGACACCATGCCGGTAGGCCGTGAGCAACCAATCGGGATTGAGTTCGCCCCCCACCGCAAGCAGTCCGTTGGGTTCCCGCAGTGCGCGTTCAGGCGGTGGGAAGCCGGGTTTGCCTCTCGCCAGTAGATTCAGACCGGACATGGTGAGGCTTAGCGCACCTGCGCTGGCACTATAAAGTGCACCTGCGCTGGCACGTTATAGCGCACCATGAGTGCGCAGCGCTGCGCGAAACGGCTCTGAGTGGCGGTGCGGTTCAATCAACGCAAGAAG
>JAPUFN010000366.1 GCA_027293665.1 Gammaproteobacteria bacterium
TTCGGGCTCAGTCACCGCCAAGCACCTTTCGAGCGGTTCGCTCTACCACACCCCTGACATGCTCATCTGAAAGATGGCTATAGCGTTTCACCATTGCCAATGTCTTATGGCCGAGAACAGCGGCAATTTCTGCCGTGGTCGCTCCATTCATAGCTAGGTAGGACGCACACGAGTGTCTGAGGTCATGGAAGCGAAAGTCCTTCAATTCCGCTTCAGCTCGAGCTTCTCGCCAAGCCTTCTCGAAATAAAAGGGGTTTGGCTTACCTGTTGCTGGATGCGTGAAAATCAGGTCTGTGTCAATTCTGCGCACCTTCTTGAGCTTCTTTAGCTCTTCGATTACTGGAGGCACCAGCGTCAGGGTGCGCCTCTCTCTGTTCTTTGTATCGTGCAAGATGGCCCTTTGAGAGGCCAAATCGACATCTTTCCAATGCAGTCCGAGAATCTCACCTTTTCGTGCGCCGCTGGTGAGAGCAAGGAGCACAATTGCATATAAATGTGGGTGGGGGCTGGCTTTGGCTTTTCTGAGCAGCTTGTGTCGTTCATCATCGCTCAGGTAGCGAACCCTTCCACTAGCTTCTTGTAGTCGGCCTACCTTCCGAAGTGGGTTGGAGTCCATCCATTCCCATTCCCTTTCGGCCATGGTGCAGGCATGGCTTATCAGGGCGAGGTGCCGGTTTACCGTGGCAGGTGACCTAATCTCGGCAAGTTCATCACGAATCTCGACGATTTTCGCACGATTCAGACGGGCAAGCCTGAGGTCACCTATTCGTTCAATCCAGAAATTTGCGTAACGAGTGGGGCTTGCCTGATCACGCTTCTTGGGTATCTCAGACCGCTTGTAGCGCTCCAGGAGGTCTCGAACCGTTCTTCGCTTGGCCTCAGGGCTAGGCAGGTGCTTGCCTTGTGTAATAGCAGCTTCAGTTATGCCAGCCCACTTCTTGGCCTCAGACTTTGTACGGAAAGTAGCTGTGCGTGACTGTCCTTCACGGCGTACAACCGCCATGTAACGGGTGCCCTTTGGTCCTACTCGCGTACGGATGGTTGCCATGTGCAAACTCCATTGATTGGCTCAGTTTGCGTAGCATAGTGTGACAAATTTGTGACAAATACAATTTCCGTTAGTTCAATCAGGCCTGAGAAATAACCTAAGCCTTTGATTTAAATGGTGGGCCCCCGGGGAATCGAACCCCGAACCTGCGGATTAAGAGTCCGTTGCTCTGCCTGGTTGAGCTAGAGGCCCAGTGTTTTTGTTGACACGCAATTTATTAATCGCCCGTCAGGACGGGCTCCTACGACACCTGTTGTTTCCGCCAACCTTGTTGGAGCCCGTCCTGACGGGCGAATTCTGAAAAAGTTGGGGTGGACGATGGGACTCGAACCCACGACGACCGGGATCACAACCCGGGGCTCTACCAACTGAGCTACGCCCACCATTGTTCTATTTTCTAATTATCTTGATCGTAATTCTAGCGCGCCCGGCAGGACTCGAACCTGCAGCCACCGGATTAGAAATCCGGTGCTCTATCCAGTTGAGCTACGGGCGCAAAACTCACCCTTTCGTTATGAGATATCTGCCAGTTTTACCTGGCAGCGCTTCGCGCTGCACGATGTTCGCCTCAGCGGAGCGTACGATACTCATCGACACAGGATATCGCAAATCGGAGCCGCAGCGGCATGCGTGCATTCTTTGTCAGTCTCGCCAAGGGTTGTAAACTTCAGTAAAGCCACGATCAGACTTCGAGCGAAGGGGAAGAGAGATGAATCTATCAGTCAACGGCGAACCAATTGAGTTCAACGGCGATGCCAGTATGCCCTTGTTATGGGCCTTGCGTGATGTTCTCGGGCTGACGGGAACAAAGTTCGGTTGCGGCAAGGGTCTCTGCGGTGCCTGTACCGTTCATCTCGACGGCGCAGCCGTTCGCTCATGTCTGACGCCGGTGTCCGCCGCCGAAGGCGCCGAGGTCACAACAATTGAAGGTCTTGCAGCCGACGGCGATCACCCGCTGCAGAAAGCGTGGGCGGCGCACAATGTGCCGCAATGCGGCTACTGCCAGCCGGGGCAAATCATGCAGGCAGCATCGCTGCTGACAAGCAATCCCGATCCCAGTGAACGGGAAATCGTTGACAGCATGCGCGGCAACATCTGTCGCTGCGGCACCTACGAGCGCATCAGGAAAGCGATCCAGACGGCGGCAGGAGAATTGTCATGATTCCCGTCAAACAGCTTTCGCGACGTGATTTCGTCAAGACCAGCGGCCTGTTTGTACTGGGCGTATCAATGGCCGGTTGCTCTCGTCGGGATAAGCCTGGAATAACGGCTACAGGGTCCGCCGAAGGGCCGTGGTCGCCCGACGTTTTTGTCAGTTTTGATGCCGACGGTACCGTGCACATCATTTCGCACCGCAGTGAAATGGGACAAGGCACCCGCACCGGCCTTTCCGCCATTGTCGCAGACGAACTCGAGGCAGACTGGGGGCGAGTCAAAGTCGAGCAGGCGATGGCCGACGCCAAATATGGCAACCAGAACACCGACGGGTCGTGGTCGGTGCGCGGGTTCATGCAGCGTATGCGTGAGGCCGGTGCGACGGCAAGGCAGATGCTCGAACAGGCTGCCGCAGACCAATGGCAGGTGAACGTTACCGCGTGCCGGGCGCAGAATCATCGGGTCTTGCATGACGCGAGCGGACGCTCGCTGGACTACAAGGACCTGGTTGTCGCCGCCGCCGCGTTGCCGGTGCCTGCGTCGGATACGCTGTCGTTCAAACCTTCCGACAAGTTTCGTTACATCGGCAAAGACATGCCGATTGTCGATCTCGACGACATGACCCATGGCCGGGCGGGCTACGGCATCGATGCCAGTGTGCCGGGCATGAAATACGCCGCGATCGCACGTTGCCCGGTCACGTTCGGCCGTGTGAAATCATTCGATGCGGAGGAAGCACTGGCGCTTGACGGTGTGCAGCAGGTTGTCGAGTTGCCCGCCGCCAGTCCGCCGGCGTTGTTCCAGGCACTCGGCGGGATCGCGGTCATCGCCGATAACACCTGGGCGGCGATGGAAGGCCGAAAACGCCTGAACATCGAATGGGATGAAGGAGAGAATGCGAGTTACAACTCTGACGATTACAAAGAGCAGCTGCGAAGCGCCGTCAGACAGGCTGGACAGGTGGTGCGCGGCGAGGCGGATGTGGCAGCGGCCTTTGCGAACGCGGCAACTACTTTGGATGCCGAGTACTACACGCCGCATCTTGCCCATGCGCCGATGGAGCCGCCGGCGGCACTCGCGTCAGTCACCGCCGAAAGCTGTGAAATATGGGCGCCATCTCAGAACCCGCAGTCGATCATCGAGGCGGGTGCAGCGATCACCGGTCTCGCACCTGAGCAGGTGAAAGTACATGTGACGCTGCTCGGCGGTGCATTTGGCCGCAAAGCCAAATGTGATTTTGTCAATGAGGCAATCATCCTGTCCAAATCGATTGCTGCGCCGGTCAAAGTCGTCTGGAGTCGTGAAGACGACATTCGTCATGACTATTTTCATGCGCCAAGCGCACAATATTTGAAGGCGAGTATTAACAGCGAGAACGCGGTCGACGGATGGCTGCACCGTGTTGCCTACCCAACGATCAATTCGACGTTCGACGCTGGCGCGAAACGACCGGCCAGCTGGGAGGTTGGCATGGGTGCGGTCAACATGCCCTACGATATCGCCAACGTGAACGTCGAGTCAGCCGAAGTGCAGGCAAAGATTCGAATCGGCTGGTTAAGATCGGTCTGCAACATCTTCCAGGCATTTGCCGTGTGTTCGTTCACGGACGAAATAGCTTACGCACGAAATAAGGATCCGCTTGAGAACTTCCTGAACATGCTCGGCCCGGACCGGCTTCTTGACTTCGAAGCGTTCGGGCAGGAAGGCGTCGAGAATTATCCCTTCGACACATCGAGATTGCGCCATGTGGCAGAACTTGCAGCAGAGAAAGCCGACTGGGGAAGGGTCTTGCCGGAAGGGCGAGGGCTGGGTCTCGCTGTACACCGCAGTTTTCTGAGCTACGTCGCGGCAGTGGTGGAAGTTGCCGTTGATGCGGATGGACGCTGGCACGTGCCGCGTGTCGATATTGCGTTCGATTGCGGTCTTGCGGTCAACCCGGACAGAGTACGTGCGCAGCTCGAAGGATCGGTGGTTTTCGGTCTGGGTATTGCGCGCGACAGCAATATCACGGCGACCAACGGACGGATAGATCAGGGAAACTTTGATGATTATCAGGTGCTTAGAATAGACATGGCGCCGGAAACGTCGGTTCATATCGTACAGAACGATGCACCACCCGCAGGCGTGGGTGAGCCCGGGTTGCCGCCGATTGCTCCGGCGCTGGCAAACGCGATCTTCGCCGCGACCGGCAAGCGCCTGCGTGAATTGCCTTTCGGCCCGCGAATCGCAGCTTGACGGGCAACTTACAGCAGGCCGGCAGGCAGACACCGGGAAATCAGGAGCGGTCGAGCTGGTGGTCCGCCGGATTACAAACCGCTGGATATGGTCGGGGCAGAGGGATTTGAACCCCCGACCCTCTGCTCCCAAAGCAGATGCGCTACCAGACTGCGCCATGCCCCGCTGCCAGATCCAGATCCGTCCAAGTCAGGTCCAACCCGGACTTGGCGGGGCACGATCATACGGGCGCCCCTGAAATCAGTCAATTTTGGTTTAATAGGCGCATAGAACATCTGTCGTCTGGAGCCGTGATGAGAAATTCCGTTTTGATTCTGCTGTTTCTTTCCGCCTGGGGCGTTGCATACGGCGAAGACAGTGTGCCTGCGCACCCTCACGTCAGAGTTGAAACAACGCAAGGCACATTCGTTCTCGAACTGGAGGGTAAGCGTGCCCCGCTAACTGTGCGAAACTTTCTGTCGCTGGTCGACAGCGGTCACTACGACGGCACGATCTTTCATCGTGTAATACATGATTTCATGATTCAGGGGGGCGGGTACACGCCTGACCTCAATGCCAGGAAATCTGCCGAAACGATTCCGAACGAGTCCGGTAATGGGCTGAGTAACACTTACGGCACCGTTGTGATGGCGAGAACGTCAGATCCCCATTCGGCGAGTGCCCAGTTCTTTGTCAACGTCGCCGATAACACGCGCTTGGATCCCAGCCCGGGCAGCTGGGGATACACCGTGTTTGGTTACGTCATTGAGGGCATGGAA
>JAPUFN010000367.1 GCA_027293665.1 Gammaproteobacteria bacterium
TGTTTGAGTAGCTGAAGATGCTGCGCGTCGTGTCGTCGATAAAATCCAGGATCCACTCGACAAAATTCTGCAGACCCCCTGGCACTCCGGCTGTGGCATTGCGCGCCGCCGCGTAGAAAAAACCTGCAAAGACACAGCCCATGCTAATCGACCAGAACATGGAGTCGACGTTGATCGAATTGAAGCCCATCTCGGCGGCTTCCTGCGCGGTGTGCGCAAAGCCCCAGCTGCCATCGGGATGCCGACCATAGGTGAGGTTCGTCAGATGGTGCTGGATATATTCTGCAGATGTGGTGGCCATTTTCTCCGGTCTTCTTTTCGTTATTCGTTAACGTTTTTTATACGCTCTCAATTCGTCGCGGGGTTTGTGTTCTATTCAATCACCCGCACAGCTGGCGACAATTACCCCCGAGGTAATTCTCAGTCATGCCGGCTGCGCCCACTGAGCGGCTGCGGCCACTTAAGCGGGACGATGACATACATTGCCTGCGTGGCGATGAACGTCCCGAAAAAACCCAACGCCGCTGGCTGCAGCCAGATGATGGCCAACGCCATCAGAACCAGCGTAGCGCCGAATTTGCCAGCCCACTGCAGCAGCAGCGCCTGCGGCGAATATTCAACGTTCGCCCGCCAGGCAAAAAAAGCGCCAGGCACCACACAAACCGTCCCGGCCAGCACCGCGGCCAGCGCCTGCGTATAGTCCCAAAACAACCCGATAACCGCGCCAGCCAGCGTTACCACCAGCTGCAGCATCACTATTCGATAGGACAGTGGCACTCGTTCGGATCGCAAACGGTAGAGCTACCGCAAATCACGTTTCAGACGGCGAAAAGCGGCGCGTATTATAGTGAGCGAGGCAGACGCATTCAATTGCAAAGCCGCAGTTTTCCCTGCTTTTTCGCGAATCCCTGCGAATCCTGGTGCACGCGCTGCCACCTAGTCGCCGAAGTGGCGAAGAATGCCATCCAGCTCATCGAGGCTGGTGTAGCGAATGACCAACTGACCTTTGCCTTGCGCGTTGTGCTCAATACTGACCGGCGCACCCAACTTGTCCGTCATCTGTTGCTCCAGACGCCGTGTGTCGTTGTCTTTGCGGACATCGCGATCGCTAGGCTGCGCCGGTTGCTGGTGGCGCCTGACCAGCGCTTCGGTCTGGCGCACCGACAGGCCCCTGGCTGCAACTTGGGTTGCCAGCCGTTCCTGGTCGAGTAGTTCCAGGGACAGCAACGCCCGGGCGTGTCCCATCTCGATAGCGCCTGCCGCCAACAGTTCTTTGACCGGCGCGGCCAGATTGAGCAGACGCAGCAGATTCGCCACCGCAACCCTGGATTTACCGACTGCTTCGGCGATCTGTTGCTGGGTCAGCTGGAACTCATCCTTTAGCCGTTCCAGCGCGGTTGCTTCTTCAAGAGGATTGAGGTCTTCGCGCTGGATGTTCTCGATGAGCGCCATCGCGGATGCCTGCTTGTCGCCGACTTCCCGGATGGACGCCGGAATGTGGCTGAGGCCGGCAATCTGCGCGGCACGCCAGCGGCGTTCCCCCGCGATCAGCTCATAACCACCCTGGGGCCGCGGCCGTACTACGATGGGTTGCAGAAGTCCCTGCGCGCTGATCGATGCCGCCAGTTCCTGCAACCCTTCTTCCGGGAACTCCTGGCGGGGCTGATAACGACCCCGCACGATGTCGCCGATGGCGAGCTGGGCAAGCCCGCCCGGTTCGACACCTGCCTGATCTGTCCCTGCGACTGCTGTTATCGCAGTATTCGTTGCAGCTTTAGTTGCAACTGTCGAAGACAGAAGCGCATCCAGGCCGCGTCCCAATCGCTTCTTACTCACGCCGTGTTACTCCAGCGGCACGCCTTTCATGTTTGCGCTTGAGTTCACCGGCCAGCGCCATGTAGGCAACTGCACCGCGGGACTGACGATCATAGAGAATTGCCGGAAGCCCATGGCTCGGTGCTTCCGCCAGACGAATGTTGCGCGGTATCACCGTGCGGAACACCTGGTCACCGAAATACTGGATCAACTGTCGCGACACATCCCGTGTCAAGCTGTTGCGCGGATCATACATCGTTCGCAACAGGCCCTCTATGCTGAGCTCGGTGTTTGCTGCCCCACGGACTCGCTCGACGGTTTCGAGCAAGGCGCTCAACCCTTCCAGCGCGTAGTACTCACATTGCATCGGTATCAGGACGCTGCTGGCGGCAATGAGCGCGTTCAACGTCAGAATGTTCAGCGACGGTGGGCAATCGATGATGATGTAGTCGTAATCTGTGACTCCGCTCAGTCGCTGGCGCAGCCGCAACTCACGCTCTTCCTGTGCCAGCAGTTCCACCTCGGCCGCCGTGAGGTCGCCGTTCGCCGGGATCAGTTCATAGCCCCCGGGACAGCGTTGTATAACACTCGCGAGTGGTACTGCGTCCATCAGCCAATCGTAGACGCTCAGCTCCAGATCCGCTTTGTTGACACCCGAACCCATCGTCGCATTGCCTTGAGGATCAAGATCGATGAGTAGAAGCCGACAGCCCGACAACGCGAGAGAGGCGCTGAGATTCACACTCGTGGTGGTTTTGCCAACCCCGCCTTTCTGATTGGCGACTGCAATGATACTGGTCAAACTCTCATCTCCCGCCGTCCGTCATCCGTCCGCCTGAGAACCAGGACTTCATGTTGCTGATCAAGCCCCGGAATGTCTATGCAGTGCAGCGTCCGCTCGACGCCAGCGATCGTGGCGGTGGCAGCGGGCTGCCTCGAGCTCGCCTGCATGGAGCAAGAGACCGGGCGTACATTCACTGCGGACATCACCACCACAACGCCGTCGGCCGCGAGCAAACCCCGCGCCATCTGCCAGATCCTGACAGGTTCCGCCACAGCCCGGCTGACGATGCACGACATCGCAGCCGTCTCACCAGCGCCGGTCGCACCATCGTCCGTGCTGGCGCGGCCCCGGATATCGGCGCACCTCACGCTCACATTCGCAAGACCGAGCCGCAACGCCACATGTTCAAGGAAGCGCGTCTTGCGCTCGCTACGATCGAGCAGCGTGAACGAAAGCTGCGGCGCGGCAATCGCCAGCGGAATGCCGGGCAGGCCACCCCCGCTGCCGAGATCGAGAATTCGCGGACCTGTGATGAACGGCAGGATGCTGAGGCTGTCGAGTACATGGCGCGGCCAGATCCGGTCGATATCGCGGCGCGACAGCAGATTGATACGCTTGTTCCACTGCACGAGGAGTGCAACGTACTCGGCGAGCAGATCGGTCTGCGCGCGGCTGAGATCCACATCAAGCAGGCGTGCGTCGGCTACGAGGTTTGCTGGCGCTCGCGCGTCCACCTAGTCGAGCGCGCCGCCGCCTGCGCTCACGCGACCGTGATCTGTTGCGGTCGCGCCCGTATCCATGCCGCTGAGCTTGAGTTTTTTAGCGTGAACCAGTAGCAGCGACAAGGCCGCGGGGGTAATTCCGGGGATGCGCGATGCTTTTGCAAGCGTCGCCGGGCGCGCGCTGCTCAGCTTCTGGCGCAACTCATTGGAGAGACCCGAAATGTTGTCGTAAACCAGCTCCCGGGGTAGCTCGATCATCTCGTGACGCCGGACCTTCGCAATTTCCTCATCCTGCCGGGCAATGTAGCCGGCGTACTTCGTTTCGATCTCCAGTTGGCGCAGGATGCCGGGGTAGACCGGTTGCCCCGCGCCTAGATCCAACTCACTCGCCAGCGCCTCCAACGACACGCCGGGGCGTCGCACAAACGCCGCCAATGAGGTTTCTTTGGTGATCGTCTCACCGGTCAGCGCTGCCAGGCGGTCGCTCCGCGCGGTGCCCGGATTGAGGTTGATGGCGTCGAGCCGAGCCGAGACGGCCTTGAGCTGACGCATTTTGTCGTTGTAGAGCGCCCAGCGCTCGCCACCGACCAACCCCAGCTCGCGACCTTTTGCCGTCAACCGCT
>JAPUFN010000368.1 GCA_027293665.1 Gammaproteobacteria bacterium
CGACGGACAGATTTTTCTGGACGGCATCGATCTCAATCGAATTCACACCCACGACCTGCGCCGGCGTATCGGTGTCGTGCTGCAGGACTTCCATATCTTTTCGGGCACGATTTACGACAACATCGCCCTCGGCGATTCGGAGATCACGCCCGAACAAGTGCAACAAGCTGCCGAACGTGTCAACGCACATCGATTTATCAGCGCCCTTCCCAAAGGCTACGATACCCAGCTTTCCGAACGCGGACAGAATCTTTCCCAGGGGCAACGACAGTTGCTGGCGTTTGCACGCGTGTTAGCAGCCGACCCGGAGATTCTCGTGCTGGATGAGGCAACCGCCAGTATTGACACCGAAACCGAGCTGCTCATCCAGGATGCTCTTCGTCAACTGACTGCTGGACGGACCTCGATTCTGATCGCACATCGACTGCAGACCGTGCAGGAAGCCGATCGTGTGTTAGTCCTGCACAATGGTGAGGTAGCGGAAATTGGCACGCACGATGAACTGATCGCGCACGAAGGCATTTACCACACGCTGCACTCGCTGCAGTTCCAGGCGGACAGCCCCCCAGACTGAAGCAAACCTAAGAGTCAGTCGGTCGCTACGATTCTTCAGTCACCGGCTCGACCAGGATCTGCGAGCAATCCTCGCGACTGCCTGCTTCGATACGGGCATTGTCCAGCGAACAGCGCAACCGCAACCCGAAGGTATTGATCGTGGCATCGAGCTCTTCCCACGAGACCAACTCCTGTTCCTGGTCATCGGTTTTCCTTGCACCGCGTTCAGCCACTACGGCCGCCAATACATCGCCAGTGGCGCCATCGACAAACTCGACTTCGATGTTCAGTTCGACCATATCGATTTTTTTCCAGACGTCGCGAATCGCCGCTTGCGCGGTTGCGTGCACGACAAAACCGATGGGGGTGTAGCTTAAAAAGCCGCGCTTTTTCTTTTTCAGGTAGAGGTCGGTAATTGCCCACCGTATATACACCACCCCTGGACCGGCCTCCTCGACGATTTTATATCCGCCGTCTTCCTGCAATCGCTCGACCAGAGCCAGTCGCATCGAGTCCGCCAACATCTTGAGATGATCCGGTTTGGCGCCTCCGTACTTCGAGTCAGGTGACATGAACACTTCCGGCTGGTCAACCAGCACGGCATCATAGTCCGCCAGCCGTTCTTCAGTTCCCGGGGCGATGTACACACGGTCAATTGCGTCACCCGTCCGTTGTTCGAGAATTGAGTAATCGTCCAGGAATCCGCTATCGGAACCCCAACCAACTATCGGAAAAATCAAAAACAGAGCAACAAGTGTCAACCTTTTCATCACCATCCCTAGAAGCAACTGTGTCGAACAGTCTGCAACCCGGCGTATAAAAACGCAACCGAGATCCCCATAGCAACGCTGCCGGTGCTGGCGCGCGCTTCACTACTCGGGCGGGCGTGGCTACTATGACCCTAATGGAGATTCCCATCATCGATGCTCAGCCTGGCAGGGTCGGCCTGGGTAATGCGCTCACTCCTTAAGCACGTCGTGCGCCTTATCGTCTATGGGGCGCCTGCGGTGTTGCTGACCCTGATCGTCGTTTATGTGTTCATACAACAACGACGTCCAGATCTGGAGCTCTGGCATCTGGTGGATCTCGATGCGGATTTCACCGCGTCGCAGGCGAGCGAGATAACCACGCTCCAGGACTACCTCGAGATGGAAGCGGCTCTGTTTCAGCAATTGGACGAGCAGGTGTTCGCCGCCGTGCCACTGGAGAACCATCGTCGATTCCTCCGCTTCTCCGCAGGCAGCCAGGCGGATCCCCGCAATCTGATTCCTGACTGGAATCGAACCGTCAAAGTGAGCCATCGCCGAGCAAGAGGTGCTGCGTTGCTGCTGCACGGGTTGAGCGACTCACCCTACTCTCTGCGCTCGATCGCAGGATTGCTTTCCGCGCAGGGACTGAACGTACTGACCATTCGACTGCCCGGTCATGGCACCACACCGTCAGGGCTGCTTCGATCGGATCATCTGGACTGGATGGCAGCGGTTCGCCTCGGAATGCGGCATCTGGCAGAGAATCTTGACGAGGGCCAACCTCTATTCATCGTCGGTTACTCCACCGGCGCTTCGCTGGCTGTGGAATACGCTGCCGCTCGGTTGCTTGGTGAGGACCTGCCACCCGCGAGTGGACTGATATTGCTGTCGCCCGCCATCGGCGTCTCTCCGCTGGCAGCTTTTGCAGTCTGGCAGTCGCGGCTGGCGCTGCTGCCTGGACTGCAGAAGCTCGCCTGGACCGATATCCTGCCCGAGTACGATCCGTATAAATACAACTCGTTCACCGCCAACGCTGGAGACCAGGTGTATCGTCTTACCCAGCGTGTTGCTGCACAGCTGGATGCGCTGGGAACTGAGCAGGGTGTAACCGGTATGCCGCCGATTCTGGCCTTTCAATCGGTGGTGGATGCAACGGTATCTGCCCCTGCAGTGCTGAATACGTTGTTTCTGCAACTCGCCCCGGACGGCCATGAGCTGGTCGCCTTCGACATCAACCGCCACGCTGATATTGAACCGTTCATAAAGACCTCCACACTGGGCATCCGCTCTCGCTTTATCGACGGGCCGACCATGCCCGTCGACTTTACGCTGGTGGCCAACGCCAACTCAAAAACCGATCGAGTGGTGTCTTTGCGGCGTGATGCGGGATCAACGGTGGTGGTTGAAGCAGTGCTGGATCTCGCCTGGCCGTCCGACGTGTATTCACTCAGCCATATTGCGTTGCCGTTCGCGCCTGACGATCCAATTTACGGCGCGGTCGCGGCGGAAGATGATCGTATCTTTCTCGGTCGCATGGACGCGCGGGGTGAGCGCGGCATGTTGATCTTACCCGCCGCCAGCCTCCTGCGATTGCGCTACAACCCGTTTTATTCCTACGTTGAGTCCCGGGTCACGGCATTTCTCGAAACGAAAATTTCAGATGAGCGCGCTACCGCTGCCGCTCAGCACCAACCGTAAACCTGCACTCAATTTAAACGATGAGGGTGAATGGTCACATATAGGCTCACTCAGAACCGACCAATCACACTGAGCCGTATTCCCTGGTAGCCGAAATCCACGTCCCACTCATCCTCACCGGGTTCTTTGTCCTCGTCATACTCGATCTTCACCAGGTCGTAGCCCAGACCGAATCCAAAGTTACGCCAGGGAAACCACTCGACACCCATCCCTGCAATCAGCAACGAGGCTTCCCAATCATCGTCATCGTACTGGAGATAAGTTGCACCTGCTCGCAGGTACCAGTTTTCGTTCAGCACGTAGCGAATTCCCATGCCAATACTGGGTACGGGATAATCTTCTTCCTCCACCACGGATTCGGTGATCACACCACCGCCGGGGCCCACTACATTCCCGACAACCTCGAATTCGAAGTCGATGTCACTGATACCCAGAAGGAGCCCGACGTTGAGCCGATCGGAGGCATAAAACGAATAGCGGTAGTCGAAATGCGTGGTCCGATAGTCGAATAGAGTCTCGGTCATGGTATTGATCGGGAAAACCTTATCGCCAATCGCAAGCTCGCGTGTCACTGTCTGGTCGCTATCTCGATCGAGCACCAATTGCGTGATGCCCACACTGTGGCGTTTGCTGATCCGCCAGCGCAGTCCGGCAAAAAAAACAGTGTCGTCATCGTCCAGGCCGAGATCATCTTCCAGACTGATTTTCCGGCCACCCAGTCCACTGCTGGTGACCTTAGTATCCGTGTCCAACTGGGCGAAAAATCCGCCGACAAATACCCGGATCGTATCCGGGCTACTTGTTCCTTCTTCTGCCTGCGCGACCTGCAACAGTGGCTGTAAAATCAAGCTGGCCGCGAGCAATAAACTAATAACTATTTTGTAGTTCATCGCTGTTCTCTCAATTAACCACTAC
>JAPUFN010000369.1 GCA_027293665.1 Gammaproteobacteria bacterium
GACAGATACAGCGACTTGGTGACATCGTGATCCACCGGCTCAACCTCAACACCACGCTTCGCCAGCGTGTCTTTTGCTTCGATGAGCTCCTCTATGTCGTTGCCAATCTTAAACGCAACGTGATCAAGACCCGAGGCCCCGGAATCTCCAAGCTCGGCACTTTCCATGATGGCGAAATCATGATGATTTCCCAACGTGAAGAACGCCATGTTAAACCCACCTTCGTTGAAGTGAGCGCAAACAGGTAATCCAAGAGTATCCCGATAGAATGCTTCAGAGCGTTTGATATCGCTTACGCGAATGACCACATGACCCAGTGATTTGATTTGCATGATGACCCTCCAGACAGTTGAGCCAAACATACCAAATGGCTGCACCTAAGCAAACATCTCCAGCCCGTTAACGGTAAAGATCAGATACGTCGTCAATCTGACACGTTTGCTGCATCGGAATCACGCAGCCAGCCAAACAACGTTGCCAGGTGTGGCCGTCGTTCGGGTGCCAGATAGGAGAAATTCGCCCCCCGGTCCATCAGCTCCCAGTATTCAGGTCGATCATCGGTTTCCAGCGCTTCACGCAGGCGCTCGAGCCGTTCTATACGTTCTTGCCGGAGATCCTCGGCAATGCGCCGCGCCCGGCCAGGTTGCTCGAGTAAAAGAAACAGGGTCGCTAACTGAATCTGCGAGCGCCGCACTCCGAGGAGACTGTCTTCCTGGTTCTCTTCCTTGATTTCCTGATCGAGCTCGAGCAGCACGTCAATCAGTTCGTCGACAACATCACTGTCAATCGCCACCGCCCGCTCAATTAACTGGACGACATCGTGCGATGCAGCTTCAAGCAGGAAAGACAAGCCAAGCCTGTGGGCAATCTGGCCGTAGTCGCGAAAATAGCCAACGATCTCGAAAACGGCTTCACTTTGACCTTCCTCCAACAAATGTTCCGCCAGGATGCGGTACTGGTTCATCAGATAGTAGGCAGAGCGGACATCGCGTGCGTTGATCGTGGTTCGCAGGTAACTGTTGAACGCTCGCATGCATAATTTGAGCAGCGGTTTGTTCTGAGCACCGAGATCCCGTGCAATCTCCTGGGTGTTGATACCGATCAGATTGGCAACATCGCGCGCCTGTCCAGCACTCTGGCTCATCAAACTAAAAAGCTGTCGGAAAATTTTGGTTTCCAGCCAGATCTTTTGCTCTTCGATCGCACGCAACGAATCCTCAGCTAGCGCTACAAAGTCTGGGTCATGCGCGACCGTCTCAGATACCCGAAACCAGTTTGCGGGAAGTGATTCGCGAATGTTCGCGTAGTCGTAGATCAGTCCGGTCAACGCGGAAACACCCGACATCGCGATGCCACGGTCACCCTGCTGAATGGCACTGCGTGACACGTCCTGCAATTCGTCAATCGCATCCTTTGCCTTGCGTTGAGAAGTTTCGACGTTGTGCGCTCGGGCCCTCTGAATCACTTTGAAAGCATTTTGACAGATTCGATGGATGATGCTGATGGGTGACAGAAACGTAAATACAAAGTAGATGTAAGGCAATAGAGCCAGAAGCGACAGCGTCACCAGCGCCATCGTTATTGCAAACCCGGCTTGCGGCAACAGGTCTGCAGTCTGACTGTCGGTGAGAGTTGCCGCGGTCCAGACACATTGAATGGTTGTGATCACAAACAAGCCCAATACAGCCATGTTCACCGGCTCGTGCACAAACAGTCTGGTAATCAGATGGCTGTAGCGGTTAGCCGCAAGTTCGACAATGATCGCAACCACCGTGATCGCTATTGCGAGTACGGCTGCCACAACTTCTGCAGCATTTCCCAGCGTATCGAAAGCCGCATCGCTTTCCAGCTGTCTCAGCCAGGTCAACGGATCGTTTAGGAACATCAGCTCTGTATTGCCGAGAGAAAAAGTCAGCAACCATAGCGCGATTGTCGTCAGCAGCAGTGTGCAGAACGCCAGTCCCGCTCTGATAAGCGGCTTTTGATCGGGGTTGCTGATGATATTGGGCTTCATGGTGAAACAGAGTGCACGATCTCTTGATCCCTGCCAAGCAGGACGCAAGCAACACCGATGCTGTTAATATGACAAGTCTGCAACCGGCCACTGAACCATGAGCGCAATCAGAAAACTCATTGTCGACGGCGAGTTCGAGATGACTCGGGGAACTTTGCAGTCTCCCACAATCGCCTATGAGACCTGGGGTTGTCTTAACGAATCTGGCAACAACGCCGTACTCATATTTACCGGACTCTCGCCAACCGCACATGTAGCGTCATCGATAGATGACCCGAGTTCGGGCTGGTGGGAGGACATGGTCGGTCCTGACAAGCCGATCGACACCGATCGTTATTTCGTGGTCTGCATAAACTCGCTTGGCAGTTGTTTCGGATCAACGGGACCTGCGAGCATCAATCCGGCAACCGGCGAGCACTATCGTCTTTCGTTTCCAATCCTCTGCCTCGAAGATATAGCGAACAGCGGAGCGCTGGTTCTCGATCACCTGGGTATCGATTCGCTGCATGCTGTTGTCGGTGCTTCCATGGGCGGCATGACTTCTCTTGCGTTTGCGCTGCTGCATCCGGATCGTTGCTGTGGGCTGGTCTCTATTTCATCTGCCGCTCGAAGCCTGCCTTTCTCCATTGCCATCCGGTCCCTCCAACGCGAGATCATCCGCAAGGATCCTGCGTGGGCAGATGGTGAGTACGACTTCGCGGCAGGCCCGGTCACCGGCATGCGCCTGGCCCGCAAGCTTGGAATGCTGAGTTATCGTTCAGCGACCGAGTGGGCAGAGCGGTTTGGCCGGGAACGCGCAACTGATCAACCTGCGGTCTCACATCCATTCGGGATCGACTTCGAAGTCGAGTCATATCTCGAAGCCCATGCCAATCGATTCGTCGGCACGTTTGACGCTAATTGTTATCTCTATCTTTCCAGAGCGATGGATCTGTTCGACGCCGCCGATCATGGCGGCAGCCTCGAAACAGGGCTTAAGCGCATCGATCTGGAACGTGCATTGATCATCGGTGTAGAAACCGACTTTCTCTTTCCCGTGCAGCAGCAGGAAGAACTGGCCGTTACGTTGAAGAAAAACCTCAAGGATGTCGAATTTCACCGCCTGGCTTCCATTCAGGGGCACGATTCGTTTCTGGTCGACATGGATCGGTTCCGGCCAGCGGTTGCAAGCTTCTTTTAGTCGCGCTCGACCCTGATCCTGCCAGACGATGTTTCAACCGCTCTGCGCGACACGTTCTCTGATTAATGTCACGAGCATCGCAGAGTCCGCATAGCCGCCAAGCAACAGGCTGCGGTCACCCGTAGATTGCACCAGTACGTTCGGTAAAGCGTTGGTGCCGTAACAGCGCGACGAGTTGAACTGCTCGACCACTAGTGCCTGCAAGTCCGAATCAGCCAGTTCAGCAGCAAGCTGATCCTTCGTCATGCCGAAATCCTGCGCGACCTCACCCAGCAACTGGCCGTCGTTGATATTGCGTCCCTCGGCGAACAGACACTGCTGCAATCGATGCAGATAACCGAACGGCGGCTGTTGGATACAGCGCCGCACCGCTTCGATCGCGATGCATGGCAGCGTGCTGTTGTAGACGAAGTCGTCTGGCAGTCTGAAGCCGAACTCCTGGCCCGTTGTCGCGTGGACCTCACGCCAGATCTTCAACAGATGGCGTTGGCCGAATTCTCCCAGCGGCTGCGTAGCATGGGTATTGATTCCACCGAGCAGTAAATCGAATTCGACTTCGTCGCGCAGCTCGTGCGCGGCCTCTTCCACCGCTCCGGCCATCCCCCAGCACCAGGAACACAGTGGATCGGTGACAATGAAAACCCGCAGCCTATTCACTCGAAGCCTATTCACCCGAAGAAGGGTCCGCAGTAGCGCCCTGCTGCGCCAGTATGCGCCATTCACCAGCGCGTACCTGGCCGATGCGCGCAGCCTGCGAATAGCCTGCAGCGTGGAGAGCCTGCAAACACTCATCGGCGCGATCAGCCGGCACACCCGCGAGCAAGCCGCCAGATGTCTGTGGATCCACGAGAAGGCGCAACTGGTTGGCATCACATGCAGGATCTGCCGAGAAATCACTCAGCACTCGTTCGTTGTTTTCCTGTAGAGAACTGTTTACTCCGGCGGCCATCTGGTCAGCCGCACCCGGCAGGACCGGGACCGACGCAAGATCCAACTCGACTCCCTGAGCAGCACCTCTAAGCATTTCAGCCAGGTGGCCGAGCAGACCGAACCCCGAGACATCGGTTGCCGCACTGGGATTGAACGCTTTGAGTACGCCAATTGCTGCAGCATTCGATGTATCAAGCGATTCAATGGTGTGTTGTAAAGTGGCGGAATCAACCTGGCCGCGCATGTGGCCCGCAAGTACAACACCTGTGCCGATCGGCTTCGTGAGTAGCAGTACGTCGCCAGATCGCAAGCCAGACTTCGCTAACAGCGCGCCACCATTAGCCACGCCGGTAACCGTCAAGCTCAAAGATAACTCGGCACCTTCTGCGGAATGGCCACCCACTAGAGCTACGTCGGATTCGTTCAAGACATCCACCGCTCCGCGCAGCATCTGGTAGAGGTCATCTTCCATCATGGCTTCGGCCATCAGCGGCACCGTCGCCAGAGCCAGCGCGCTCACCCCTTTGCCACCCATCGCGAGAATGTCGTTGAGCGCATGATGTGCCGTGATTCTGCCAAACAGATAGGTATCGCTGAGCAGACTGCGAAAACCGTCCACCGTTAGAATGACGTCGCGGCCTTCGCTGCGAACGATTGCAGCATCGTCGCCGAGTCCCAGGGCAACCTGGGAAAAGTTCTGTGCTGGCAAGCGGTCCAGTACACGCAACAGCGGGGACGCACCCAGCTTGGAACCGCAGCCACCACAGCGCATGAGATCGGGTGCCTCGGCCCGCAGTGCTTCAGGCAACTCGCTTTTTGGCTGAGGCATCTGCGACAACTCATTGAATCGGCTCATGAAGCGCCGGTCTAGCCAGTTCTTCCAGCGCCACACCCACGCGCCTTCAACAACGAACCTGCCTTTTGTCGCGACTGCACGACGATTCCCGGTACCAATCATCACCAGAAATCGCTGCTGTGCGTTGAATCGCTTCAGCGGTCTGCCAAGAATCGATCGGCGCAAGTTGGCACTGAGAGTTGGTCCTTCACGCACGGCAAACACGCCCGCCTTGGGCCTCTCCTGGTGCTGCAGATCCGCAATGTCACCAGCGGCAAATACCTGTGGATGCGAGATTGACTGCAGGTGCCTGTCGACGCTGATGAATCCTGCTTCATCAGTGGCGAGGCCGGCTGCCGCTGGCCAGGTGGGGGCCGCAACGTTGGTCACCCAGAAGGTATGTTGAGATTCAAGCCTTCTGCCATCATCTGAGACAAGCTCTCCCGCAGCGACCGTGTCGACGCGAAACCCAAGTTGCAGATCGACGCCAGAAGACTCGAGTGCCCGTCGCATTCGGCGGCCTACGCCGCTGGGAAACTGATCGAGAAAATCCTCCGAAACCAGCCTCAGATCGACGCTGGCAGGCAAACTTCTTCGCATCGCAAGCACCAGCTCGACACCGCCTGCACCAGCACCTACCACAGACACCCGCTGACCAGGTTGGACAGTCCGTTTCACTTCTTCCCAGCCGGGCAGAAATCGACCGATGGGCTTGACCGGTATTACATGCTCACCGACACCCAGCGGCACCGCACCGGTGTTGATGGAAAGCAGATCAAAACGGAGCGCCGGGTGTTGGCTCAGTTCGAGCCGATGATTTTCGAGATCCAGCGCAACCACCTCGTCCGCGATCAGCCGGGCACTGGCAAAGACCGCCAATGGTCCCAAGTCGATATGGATCTCGTCTGCGTTGTAGATACCGGCAATGTGGCCCGGCAGCATGCCTGAATAAGGTGTGAGCACTTCCCGGGCGATGATCGTCAATCGCACGCCGGGAAGGGGTTTCATGGCAAAAGATCTGAGCACCTGGACATGAGCGTGGCCACCACCGAGTAGCACCAGATCCCGGACCGGTGGAGTTTGTAGTTGCATAGATTGTTTTTGCTTCGGGATCAGTCTTCCAGATCCAGATCGAAATAATCCAGATCTTCAGCGAGACGCTTCTGATCGTTTCTCTGTTCAATGGCTCGCCGTATGGCCAGCGTGCGCGCATTCAATTCCTTCTGACTGAGCTCCTCTTCCACGACCCTGAGTTCGTTGGACGAATCCTCAGCAAAGTCAGCTCCATCTTCGAGGCCGATCTCATCAGCATCGATCTCTTCATCTTCTCCAAGCTCCTTCTCGTCCTCGAGCTCCTCAGAGTTTTCTTTGTCTAGTTCTTCGCGGGTTTCGCTTTCAATATCGCTCATCGACTTAGTTGAATCCTCACGCGAATCGTTACCCAAAACGCACTTAGCCCGTGCCGCTTTTTTTAGGCCTGACGGTGGTTTGTGTCAAGTGCTTTTCGGCAACGCGTGCAGGAGTCAACGTGGCGCAGTTTCTGCGAGGGAGTCTGTTCTGCGCGTCGGCAACGTAAAACGATCTCAGTACGGGATCGAATTCTACTTGCTGGGGCGGGAGGGGAGCAGCGGCGCGAAGGACAGCGCCGAAGAAGATTCAGACAAACAGTGGCAGCAGCAGGTACCCGACGAAGGCCGCAACCGCCAGGAAACTCAATGTGTCTGTGATACCAAATCTGGTCATGCCGGCAGAGTAGCCAGCCACCGGCCCACGGGAAAGAATTTTTTTTCTCTATCCATATAACCACGCTGCGAATCTACTGGAGACCCCATCGCTGGAGGCTCGCGATCGGGCGACTGATCCGGCGCGGTGCTAGTGCAGAAGTCGAATTGCCAGCAGCGACAACGGCGCAACCGTGAGCCACAAAAGCAATCCCTGCCAGAGTGTAGGTCCGCGAATCCGTCCCAGTGTGTCTCTCGTGAGTTCGGTACCCACGAGAAAGAGTGCACACACGAGCAGCGCCTTGCTCGTGACGGCCGCACCCTGCAGGAGAATCGACGGCACCGGCAGCA
>JAPUFN010000037.1 GCA_027293665.1 Gammaproteobacteria bacterium
TCGAATTCGAAGTCAAACAAAGTATGGAAGATCTCCGCACCCACGGCGTCGATGTTTTGACTATGGGACAGTACCTGCGGCCGACAGCCAATCACCTCCCAGTGGCCCGCTGGGTACATCCCGATGAATTCGAAGGCTTTCGGGAGTGGGGCCTCGCAATGGGATTCATCGAAGTTGCCGCCGGTCCACTCGTGCGTTCGAGCTACCGGGCCGACCGCATACTGGAAAAGAACAATCTGGGCCTTGCGACAATTCCGCTCAGATCTCTCTGATTGCAACAAGCGTGATCAAGGCTCCCTATTCCGTTGCGGAGACCTCCGGATACGCATTCGACCACGGCTGCAGCGGCTTATCCGGAACTTCTTCGTAGTCATCCACTGTTTCAAATATCTTGAAGCCGCGCGCCTGATAGTTGGCAAGCGCCGACGGATGATCCATGGAACAGGTATGCAACCAGACCCTCTTCGCGCCAAACTCCCACGCCGCCGCAACGGCATCGGATAATAGCGCACCACCCATACCCTGCCCTATGAAAGGCGGCAACAGCCCGAAGTAGGCAATTTCAACCGATTCCTCTGCCTGCATTTCGAGCTCGAAATAACCCGCGGGCGTGCCGCGAACATAGGCTACCCACGTGCCGACTTCGGGGCGGTCGAGGAATTCGAACCACTGCGCGTAGTTCCACGTGCGCCGCACATACCAGCACCATTCGGTGCCCACAGCGTTGTAGAGAAAACGGTTGAGTTCCGGGAGGACAACTTCGGATCGCAGCAGCTCATAGGGAGTCCGCGACGGTGCACCCGGCACAACGTCAGCGGGCGAGTTGATCTCGATCGAATAGGTGGTGACCAATTTCCGCATCCGTCGATTACCAGCCTATCCCGTAGTCCTCACCGAAGTTACTGGCGCCACCCTGAAACGTTTTCTGTTCCTGATCGAAGTAGATCGCATTGATTGGACCGGAGGTAAGTTCGCGTCTGAATGTGTCGTAACCCATCTTCTCGAGTTCATCAACCACCCACGCCGGTGTCTGCGTGTTGATTAGCATCCTACCTGGCTGCGCCCGATGGTCGCCGAACGAGTTACGCATCTGGTAGCTCCAGATGTTCGCCGCTTCCGCTGCCTCCTGCACGTTCATGCCGAACTCGACGACATTCAAGAAAAACTGCAGCAACACCTGATCCTGAATATCGCCTCCCTGTACCGCGAAGGACAGAAACGGCGCGCCATTCTTAAGTGCAAGACTTGGGGTCAGCGTCGCGCGCGGCCGCTTGCCGGGGGCCACCACGTTATAAGGATTGTGCTCGGCATCAAGCACGAAGCTTTGCATGCGCTGACTCATGCCAATGCCCGTCCGGCCGGCGATGGCGGCCGGAATCCAACCGCCAGAAGGCGTCACCGATACGACCCAGCCTTCGGCATCCGCGGTCTGGATGGAGGTCGTCCCAGCAAGGAACTGGGCATCGTGTTTTGCAGAATTCGTGCCCGAAACCTGCCAGGGTGGCATCACCCCGGTTGCGGCGTCCGGCGCGTTCGTCCAACGCTCGAGATAGTCGAGATACGGATTGCTGCCTTTCTGGTAACGGTATGGATCACCGGGTTTGACAAGCGGATCGTTGCGCTCGGCATTCAACGTCTTGATTCGGTCTCTGGCGTAGCGTTTCGACAGGAGCCCTTCGATGGGTTCTTCCGGCGGAAAATAGGGGTCACCGTAATAGAAATCACGGTCCGCAAAGGCCATATTCATGACCTGATAGATGGTGTGGATATAGCGGGCGCTGTTGTAGCCCATGCTCTTGAGATCCAGTTGCTCAAGCAGATTGAGCGCCTGCAGCAGCACCGGTCCCTGCACCCAGGTGGTCAGTTTGTAGACCTCGATTCCTTTGTAGTCAGTGTGCACGGGTTCTTCGATATACACCTGCCAGCTAGCGAGGTCGGCTTCGGTGTGAAGCCCGCCGAGTTCTCGTGAACCGCGAACGAATTCGCGCGCGATATCCCCGCGATAAAACCGATCATAGGCTGCATAGATTGCCTCCTTACGGGTCTTGCCGGACGCGAGCGCATTTGTTTCCGCTGCCACCAGTTTCTCAAGCGTGGCCTCCAGTAACGGCTGACGGAATATCTCTCCAGGGTGCGGCGCTTCCCTCGCCTGACCTTCGTGGACGAGAAACAATTCACGTGAGTACGACCACTTCCGAATCTCTTCTTTCTGCCGCTCGATTGAGTCTGCGGTCTGCGCTTCCATCGGGTAGCCCTGGGCCAGCGTGATTGACGGCGCCAGAATCTGACTGAGACTCATCGTTCCATACTCGGCAAGCATCACGAGCAAGCCCCCGGGAGTACCCGGCGTGACCGCTGCCAACGGTCCATATTCCGGTGGTACGTCCATGCCGAGTGATTTGAAGTATTCCGGTGTTGCACCACTGGGTGCGACACCAAGTGCATTAATGCCGATAACGCGTTTTTCGCCGGGGTGAAAGATGAGTGCCTGGGTTTCGCCTCCCCAACTCAAGACATCGAACATCGTCGCAGTGGCCCCGAGCATGGCACACGCTGCGTCGACGGCATTGCCCCCTTGCGTGAATATCTGCGCGCCAACTGCCGCCCCCAGCGGCTTGCCGGTAATTGCCATCCAATGCTTGCCGTGCAGTATGGGTTTGCTCGTCCGTGCGGCAAACGTTTGTGGAATCAGACCCAGCATCAAAACCAGAGCGCAGATAAGGTGAATGACCCGGCTTGCGTGTTCGCTTTTCACTGTTGTGTCCCCTCCTCTCCCCTTCAGTTTCAGCGACCGCACTACTGCGACGACCGCTTGCGCACCCGACGGCCATCATAGACCATCTCTGAATTGAGCAACTGACGAAAATAGCCATGAGCCTGAGCAACGAAACTGGCGCCACCGCCACGACCATTGAACTGGTCAGAACGCAGGAATTTGAGTCCTGGTGCACTGGCCTGACGCCTGCTGCCCTGCAGTGGGTAAGCCGAATGCAGTTCGAAGCTAAATCCGGACAACACGCATGGCTGCCGGACGCAAGCGGCCAACCCACCAAGGTGGTGGTCGGTTGGGATGGCGCAGACAATCTTGCCACGCTCGGCGGCCTGCCCTACCAACTGGCGGAAGGAACCTATGCATTGAGCAGCGAGGTCAGCCAGTTGCAGTTGCTCGGTTGGGGTCTTGGTGCCTATCGCTTCACGCGCTACAAATCAGCCAAACGCGAACCAGCGACACTACTGATCCCCGAGGAACACGACAGCGACAGCCTGCTGAACACAGTCGCTGCGATAACCCTCGTTCGAGATCTGATCAATATACCGGCGGGCGATCTAGGGCCATCGGCACTGGCCGATGAAGCCTCCCAGATGGCAGACGCCAACGACGCCGAATGTCGCATCACCGTGGGCGAGGATCTGCTGAGCGCAGGATTTGGCGCGATACATGCCGTTGGCCGTGCAGCCGACGATGCACCGCGGCTGATCGACATCACCTGGGGTGACCCCGATCTACCGGTTGTTGCCCTCATCGGCAAGGGTGTGTGCTTTGACAGCGGTGGGCTCGATCTCAAACCGGCCGCAGCCATGCGATCGATGAAAAAAGATATGGGAGGTGCGGCGCACGTTCTCGGTCTCGCCCAGCTCATCATGTCCGCAAAATTACCGATCTGTCTGCGCGTCCTCATCCCGGCAGTCGAAAACGCCGTCTCCGGCAACGCATTCCGACCCGGCGACGTTCTGCAAACCTACGCGGGTGTGACTGTCGAGATAGACAACACCGATGCCGAAGGCCGGCTGGTCATGTGTGATGCATTGGCACTCGCAGCAGAGACGACGCCCGACCTGATGATCGATTTCTCCACTCTGACCGGATCTGCCCGATCTGCGGTCGGCCCGGAAATAGCCGCGATGTTCTCGAATTCCGACGAAGTGGCCGCTGGCCTCTATGCGGCGGGCGCGAGTCAGGATGATCCCGTCTGGCGCTTGCCGCTCTATCAGGATTACGCGCACATGCTGGACAGTAGCATCGCCGACACAGTGAATTCCGCGTCATCGCCATACGCCGGTGCGATAACCGCTGCACTTTTCCTGGAGAAATTCGTCGCAGAGATTCCCTGGGTACACTACGACGTGATGGCATACAACACGCGCAATCGTCCCGGCCATCCCGAAGGCGGCGAGGCGCTGGGTGTGCGCGCGTCTTTCGAATTCCTGAAGCAAAAATACGGTGGCTGACATGTTCAACGACCTAGAGCTGGCCAACTCCGGCGATCAGCGGCCTCTGAGTGATGTCCTGGACGCGCTCGTCTTCAACGATGAGGGGCTCATCCCTGCCATCGCCCAGGACGTTACCTCCCATGAAGTGCTGATGCTGGCCTGGATGAATCGTCAGTCCATCGAGCGAACACTCGCCGAGGGCTATGCCTGCTACTACTCCAGAAGCCGCCAGAC
>JAPUFN010000370.1 GCA_027293665.1 Gammaproteobacteria bacterium
TGGTTGGCCTGATCTCGAAAAATGCCATTCTCGTGGTGGAATTCGCCAAGCAGCTCCAGGCCGAAGGACTGACCAAGCTCGAGGCTATCAAGTCGTCCGCAGAAACGCGGTTGCGGCCGGTACTGATGACGACCGGCGCAACAGTAATGGGCCACCTGCCTTTAGTGCTGGTCGATGGCCCCGGCGCCGAAGCACGCAACAGCATCGGCATTGTGCTGGTCGCCGGAATGTTGGTGGGCACGCTGTTCACACTTTTCGTACTGCCGAGTATCTATTACCTGCTAGCCTCCACCCGAGCGGCGGATTCCGGTGGCGAACTCTCGGGCGAACTGGAGCTGGCGACTCACTAGCAGCGTGTTGAATGTCATCGTGGCCACCCCTTTCAATCTGAACCGGAGATAGGTAATGCAAGCCGTATTCTGTGAAAAACTTGGTACACCCGATGATCTGGTGGTGCGAGAAATCGACCCGCCGGGATCTCCGGGCACCGGCGAAATAAAGGTCGCTTTGCGCGCGCGCGGCATAGCCTTCACCGACGTGCTGCTGATCGCCGGGGAGTATCAGGTAAAACCCGAACTGCCGTTCGTGGTTGGCGGTGAAGGCGCAGGCGAGGTGCTTGAGGTCGGAGCGCAGGTCGCCGACTTCAAGCCGGGTGACCGGGTGCTGTGCCCCGGTGGCTGCGTCGAACAGGTGCTGGTTGCTGCGGCACGCGTCACGTTGTTGCCGGATTCGGTTGATTTCGCGTCAGCGGCAGCCTTTCGTGCCAATTACGCGACGGCGTTGTACGGGCTGCAACGCGGACGGCTTGCCAGCGGTGAGACGTTGCTCGTGCATGGTGCTGCGGGCGGTGTGGGTCTGGCGGCTGTCGATGTCGCTAAGCTTCTTGGCGCGCGCGTGATCGCAACGGCCAGCACCGAAGAGAAGCGTGATGTCGCACTCGCCATGGGTGCAGATCATGTGATCGACTACACCACCGGCTTTCGCGAAGAAGTCAAAGCGCTCACCGGCGGAAGCGGCGCAGATGTGATTTATGATCCGGTGGGTGGTGATGTGTTCGATGAATCGATGCGCTGCATCGCGCCGTTCGGGCGCATTCTGATCGTCGGGTTCACCAGTGGTCGGCCGGCGCTGGCTAAGACCAATCATCTGCTCGTGAAGGATGCTGAACTCATCGGCTTCACTATTGGTGCGCTCGCTCGTCACGACCCGAAGTGGGTGGCGCGAAATTCACAGCAACTGCTCGACTGGCTGGCGGCCGGTGAGATCAAGCCGTATATCTCGCACGAGTTGCCGCTGGAGAAAACCGCAGAAGCGCTCAATCTCATCAGGCAGCGCAAGGTTATTGGCAAGGCTATCCTGGTTTCTTAGAAGAGAAGCTCGGGCTGTGGCTGCCCAGTGGTACGGGAGCGGCCTGCCAGTTAACAACGACATTGGATAGCTCCACCGCAGGTCGTAGATACCGGAGTTCTCCCCAGGTGCTGTCCATGTGGCTGCTCATCCGCTCGAGTTCCGCCTCTGCCAGAGGTCGCACCCTAAAAGGAGTCCTGCCAGTGTTCGGCCGCAAACCCAGGTTACGGAGCCACATTGCCGTGCGTGCCAGCGAAACCCGCACCCAGTAGCTGCCGCCGTTGCGGGCGCGCCGCTGCAGGGCGACGAGCGTGCCGAATGCCGCGAGATAGCCGGTTGTGTAGTCGTTGACCGCAACCGGCAGCAGTGTGGGTACGCCATCGGTGCGGTCCGCGCCCTGTTGTGCTGCCATGCCTGTCACAGTCTGCGCGAGTTGCTCCCACCCCGGCCGCGAGCTCCAGTGCCCTTCATGGCCGTAGCAGTTGATCGAGACATAGACAATTCCGGGTCTTTGACTGGCGACTTCGTCCGGTGAAAATCCGAGCCGGTCCATAGCGCCGCTGCGATAGCCCTGCGAGAAGACGTCCGCTTCACCGACCAGTTTCTGGAGGACCGCGCGGCCGACTTTGGTTTTCAGGTCCAGATGGCAGGCGCGTTTACCGAACCCGGTATCGGTGACAAACAGAGGAATCGACGGCAGGTCCTCGGCAGACACTCGCAACGCTGTCGCGCCGTAGGAGGCCAGCGTACGGGCGCAGGTAGGGCCGGCCAGAATTCGGGTCAGATCGAGCACGTTGCAGCCGGCAAGTGGCCGTGCATGATCCGTGGGGAACGGTTCAGGATCACTGTCCCCGATTCGCACAATGTCAACCACGGGACAGGTATCGAGGAGGTTGCCGGCGGCAGACTCATCCCACTCCTGTGCGGTCCTGACCATTGCGCCGCACAGACCAGCGGCTGCGATCTCGTCTTCGAGTAGCTCCGCGCGGCAACCGGCAACTTTGTCACGCACGGCAGCGCGGTCATCGTCTACCGCGAGCAGTTGCAGCAAGCCTGCGGTGTTGTGTGGAAATCCCGGATGCAGGTAGATCCAGCGGTTGTCGGCAGTGGCGAAAAAGCCTGCGACCGCGGTGCGTGATTCAGGCTCGAGGCGTGCAGCAGGCGCCGCCTGCGGATCATTGAAACGCAGGTGCGCAAAGCTCAACAGCGATGCTTCGACGTGGCGCGAGGCGAGCTCGATGGTGCCCGGTGATTGGCCCCGCGCCTGTGCAATCTCGTTAGCGATACCGGCGCCGGCAGCCAGTGCCGCAGCTGCCCCTTCCGCGGCACGAAATCGTGAGTCTATCGAAAGATCCTGCGCACGCAGCGTGCATTCCGGAAGCGGGACGCCAGCAGCCTGGCCAAGCTCGGTCAGGGCGGTATTGAAACTGCGGGAGGTGGCTCGCGTCATTGCTCAAGAGTATCGCACGCAGCCGCCTCGCGAGTCGCCTGCACGCTCGTCAGGCTTTGCCAGCGGACGATTGTTGCAGAATGACGCTTTTAGTAGGTGGCCGAGGCGAGCAGCCGGTTGAGCGATTCGAGCTCAGTGGTTTTGAGTTGGAGTTCGTAGCGTTGGTGCGGCAGGTCTCTGCGTATGCGGCGCTGCTCTTCATTGAGCCGCTGCATGCGTGCGAGCAATGCCACCCGCTCCTGTGTCGTCATCATCGGATTGAGCTGTTCCGCCGCGGTGGTAAGGAGCTCTGCTTTGATGTGTTCACGGCGTGATTCGTTTCTGGCGATCAGATTCTGCAAACGGTTGACTTCGGCGCGGGCTTTGAAAAGTGCTCTACCGTCTTTGTAGGCCGCAATGAAATCAGCCTGCATGTCGTTGGGACAGATGTTGTCATAGCGGACGCCGCGTTCGCCCACGTTGAAGGCGTTATAGGGCTGGCAGTATTCACGAATTCCCTCTCTCCAGCCGAGCATGTAGCCCTCGCGATCGGGAATGATGCCGTGTTTAACGCAGGCGTCCTGGTGCGCCAGCAACTGTGAGCTGCTTACGCCGTTGATGCCGTCGCGATAGCCAAGCGTTTGCCAGTCGCTGGCGATGCACTGGTTCTGACTGACGCTGGCGCCGCCGCCACAACCGGCAAGTGCCAGCACGGCAGCAATGATGATCAGGTGAATCCGCATTCTCGACCTCCGCTATCCTGTCGGATTTTGCACTACCACAAGGTAGACTAGTGGCCGCAGGGGGACCGGAACCGGGTCACAGAAATCCAGTTTCGCAGAGGCTGAGAATGGGCAGTGCCGCCGCAGATACCGTCTGGTGGCGTGAATTCCGGGACGGCCTCGG
>JAPUFN010000371.1 GCA_027293665.1 Gammaproteobacteria bacterium
TTCTGGTCCAGCTGGTTATGCTGATGTTGCTGATGGCATCGGTTGCATCCTGGATCATGATTTTCCAACGCTGGTTTTTTTTGCGCAGGGTGCTGGTGAGTGTCGATGAATTCGAAGAACACTTCTGGTCGGGTATCGATCTGCGGACATTTTATGAAGAGCTCGATTCCCAGGAGGACCTGACCGGGATAGAAACGATGTTCGTGGCAGGGTTCAAAGAATTCAGCAGGCTATCGGAACAATCGACCACGGAAGCTGACGCGATCATGCAGGGTGTGCAACGCTCCATACGCGTGGCATTGATGCGTGAGGAGGAAAAACTCGAAAAGCATCTGGCGTTTCTGGCAACTGTCGGTTCGACCAGTCCGTACGTGGGCTTGTTTGGCACAGTCTGGGGTATCATGAACTCGTTTCGCAGTCTGGCGAGCATGAGCCAGGCGACACTCGCTTCCGTTGCGCCTGGTATCTCCGAAGCACTGGTAGCAACTGCGATGGGGCTGTTTGCAGCCATTCCTGCAGTGATCGGCTACAACCGTTTCTCAGCAAGCGTGGAGGTTCTCATGAAACGATATGACGCGTTTACCCAAGAATTTTCGAGCGTGCTCTACCGGGCAGCTCACGCGCGCGGTAACTGATCGTGACGTCGTCGCGTCGCAAACTCATGGCTGAAATCAACGTCGTGCCGTATGTCGACGTGACGTTCGTTCTGCTCGTGATTTTCATGGCCACGGCACCACTGCTGACGCAAGGGGTGCAGGTCGATCTGCCCAATGCGCCCTCAGAGCCAATTGCCGATAACCAGGACGATCCTCTGGTGATCTCAATGCGGGCCGATGGTGCAATCTTCGTCAATCTGGGCATACAGAATGCCGATGACGAGGGTACGCGAGTGACGATCTATTCGCTGGCAGATCAGGCGGAGAAGATTCTCAGTTCCCGGCCGGATGTGCCGGTCTACGTCAAAGCGGATAAGACACTGGAATACGGTCAGGTAATCACGATCATGACGGTACTGCAGAAAGCAGGCGCAGAAAGTGTCGGCCTGATCACCGATCCGCCCGAACTCATCGAGGGCTGACGTTTGTTCTGGCAGTTGCGTGAGTATAGCGTTCCAGTGCTATTCGCGGTTTTGTTGCACGCAGCGGCCGTTGCTGCACTCTACAGTGGCTGGCAACCGCAAAAAGACACGGTTCGCTTGATCAAGCCACACATCGTCAACTCAACGCTACTGGTGCTCGAACCCAAGGCAAGACCCAAACCGCCGCCACCCCCACCGAAGGTCTCGCAACCCGAGCCTGCGCCACAAAAAATCGAGAATAAGCCGGAAGTTAAACCGCAGGTCGATCCTGCTGTGGCGCGTCGCGAAGCCGAAGCCGCCGCTCGCCTGCGCGAAGCGCAGCAGCAGGCGCGCTTGCGTGCGCTGGCCGACTCTTCCTTTGTCAACGCACTGGCGGACGAAACCAGCGCGCTTGAGGAAGGTGCGGCGGCGGCCGATATTGAAATCGCTCAGTCCTATCGGTTCGGAATTTATCAACTCGTGGTCGCAAACTGGTCGCGACCGCCGAGCGCCCGCAACGGCATGGAGGCGACTCTGCAGGTGGACCTGGTGCCAACGGGAGATGTTGTATCGGTCACCCTGATTCAAGGCAGTGGTAGCAGTGCTTTCGACCGATCGGCGGAAGCCGCGGTTCGCAAAGCCCGTCGATTCGAGGTGCCGGTGGAGTCTGCGCTCTTTGAAAGGTACTTTCGTCGATTCAGTTTGTTGTTCAAACCGGAGGATTTATTACGGTGAGATTTTGTTCGTGCGCTTTGCTGGTTGTTCTGAGTGTCTTGGTTGTTGGTAGTCTGCACGCTGCGCAGAGCCTGGATACGATCATCATTGATACGGGCTACGACAAGCAGACCAAGATAGCCGTCGTGCCGTTCAGCCAGGGCCCGGAGTACTCGGGTTTCCAGCAGATGTCCGACATCATTGATTTCGATCTCTCACGCAGTGGCCAGTTCGCGCCCACTGAAGTTGGCAATATGCTGTCCTATCCAGCCACGCCTAAAGAAGTGTTTTTCCGCGATTGGCGGATACTGGGTGTGGAATATCTTGTCATTGGCCGTACCGGGGTCGATGGGCTCGGTAATCTCCGCGTGGATTACTTTCTGTTTGACGTGATCAATGAACGGCAGATGATCGTCGACACCTTAACCAGCACGCGCAACAAGTGGCGCGACGTCGCGCATCGTATTTCCGACAGAGTCTTTGAATCGATTACCGGCATTCGGGGCGCGTTCTCTACACAAATCCTGTACGTGCTTGCGCAGAATTCCGGAGCGCCGAATGCCCGCTACAGTTTGGAACTGGCGGATGCAGATGGTGAAAGGGCTCGAACGCTTTTCAGTTCTACCGAGCCAATGCTGTCAGCCAGCTGGGCGCCCGATGGAAAAACGATTGCCTATGTATCTTTTGAAACCGGCCGACCTGGGATCGTGGTGCAGAACATCATTTCAGGTGAGCGTGAACTGCTCACACAGTTCCCGGGAATCAACAGTTCACCTGTGTTTTCACCGGACGGCAAGCGCCTCGCGATGGTCCTATCGCGAGATGGCAATCCTGAAATTTACGTCATGAATCTCGATGATCGAAAGCCACAACGGGTGACGAGACACCATTCCATCGACACGGAACCCAGTTGGACGCCGGATGGAAAGAGCCTCATATTCACCTCTGATCGCGGCGGTCGACCGCAGATTTACCAGGTGGAACTCGCCACCAACTTTGTTGAACGACTCACCTTCCAGGGTGACTACAACGCGCGGGCAAGGTTGTTGCCTGATGGCAAGCATCTCGTCTACGTCCATCGCAAGGCTGGTGTGTTCCACATCGCCTGGCAGAATCTCGAGCGAGATGATGTGCGCGTGCTCACAGCAACTTCCCTGGACGAATCACCTTCTCTTGCGCCCAATGGGACGATGCTAATTTATGCGACTCAGGAACGGGGTCGGGGTATACTTGCCGTCGTTTCGATCGACGGCAGGGTGAAGTATCGGCTGCCTTCGTCAACAGGTGATGTCCGTGAGCCGGCCTGGTCCCCGTTCATCGATTTGCTCTGACTCTTGTTCTGACAGATAGCGTTAAAATTCTGCATGAGTGATCAGCTTGCAAAGACAGTTCTGAAATTCAGCTCTAAGCGCAAATAACTGTAGTAAATCGCGCTGGTAAATGGCTTTGGTAGTTCGAGTAACAATAGTTCAAGTAACAATAGCTCAAGAAACAATAGGAGAATCAAATGACTAAACAGTGGCTTCGG
Source organism: Gammaproteobacteria bacterium (assembly GCA_027293665.1). Lineage (GTDB taxonomy): Bacteria > Pseudomonadota > Gammaproteobacteria > Pseudomonadales > Azotimanducaceae > SZUA-309. The sequence goes on from JAPUFN010000371.1 coordinate 3,300, forward strand.
AGCCTCTTTGTCATCACGCTGGCCAGTCTGTTCATCGCCGGTTGCGCGAGCAGCGGCAGTCAGACAGAACCTGCTGAGCCGTCCGCTGGTCCGGTGGAGACCCCGGATACGACCCCGGCGCCCGTCGCGCCGCCTGCAGAACCGCCAGCGTTTGATGCCAACGGTAATCCGTTTGTCCCTGGAACAGGTCGACTGCTCTCGCGGACGTATTATTTCGACTACGATCGTGCAGTGATCAGTCCTGATGATCTTGCCGCACTGGAGATGCATGCGACTATTCTCCGTAACAATCGGGATCGCTCGATTGTGTTGGAAGGCCACTGCGATGAGCGGGGCACGCGTGAGTACAACCTTGCGCTGGGTGAGCGGCGTGGCGATGCCATTCGCAGCTTTCTGACCTCTGCGGGAGTTTCACCGCGCCAGATTGAAACCGTCAGCTACGGTGAAGAACGTCCGGAAGATCCCGGTCACACCGAAGGTGCCTGGACTCGCAATCGCCGCGCGGTAATGATTTATCGATAGATGGTTATGGGTAAGCGAGGCTCAACGCCAAGCCCGACTTTGAAGTGCGCGACCCGTGTCGCGCACTTTGTCGTTTGGCTGGCGGCCGGAGCGCTGGTCAGCGGATTTGCCGCTGCAGCGGTGCCGGTGGAGGAGTCGATTGCTGATGGTGAACCGGCTTATCAACCGGCAATCCAGGTTCCCACGGCGCAACCCCCGGTTCAGCAGCCCGTGCCGGCAGTCGTTGCGGAGACGCCCGTGGATTCCACGGGAGGCAATCAGCGATTGCGCGAGCTGTTTTATCAACTGCAGGTTCTGCAACAGGAAGTCCAGGAATTACGTGGACTCGTTGAAGAGCAGAATTATCAGCTGAGCCGTCTGGCGCGAGATCAGCAGGAGCAATACATCGATCTTGACAGGCGCGTGGCACAGCTGGCCCAGGCCTCGGCGGGCGCCGGTTCGCCGGGATTGGCAAATACGGGTGCGCTACCTGGCCAGGGTATGCCGCCTTCGACCTCGGTAAATGCGGGTACCGGCGGGACATTCCCCCGCACGCCGATTGCCACGACCATCCTCGCCACCGGTGGTGGTGAGCGGGAAGCCTACACAGGCGCGTTCGATCTGATGAAAGCCCGGCAGTTCGATGAATCAGCGATGGCGTTCAATCAGCTCATTGTTGCCTACCCGAACGGTCAGTACACACCCAACGCCTTCTACTGGCTCGGTGAGCTCTATCTTGCGAGTGAAGACGTTGAAAAAGCCCGTCAATCGTTTGCGCAAGTCCTCAACCTGTACCCCGATCACCCCAAGATTGCAGATACGCTCTACAAGCTTGGCGTTGTCTATCATCGTCTCGGAGACGGCAGACGCTCCGTTGAATATTTCAACCGGGTGCAGACCGAATACCCGCAAAGTTCGGCCGCGAATCTTGCGGCGAGTTATGCAGCGGAGATCCGGTGAGCGATCCCGCCAGGGATCAAATACGCCTCACTGAAATATTCGTCTCCCTGCAAGGCGAATCAACCACAGTTGGTTTACCGACCGTGTTTGTCAGGCTTACGGGGTGCCCTTTGCGGTGTGGTTATTGCGACACGGCCTACGCGTTTCACGGTGGCGAGATGACTGCACTGGCGGACGTCATCGACACGGTGAGATCTTATGGTGTCGCACACGTTACCGTTACCGGAGGTGAACCCCTGGCGCAGCCAAACGTGCTGCCGTTAATGACGCGATTGTGTGATGAGGGCTTCAAGGTTTCGCTGGAAACCAGCGGCGCGATCGATGTGGCGGGCGTTGATTCCCGGGTTAAGAAAGTCGTCGATATCAAGACCCCGGGTTCCGGTGAGGTGGCTCGCAATCTCTGGTCCAATCTGAAATTGTGTGGTGTTGACGATGAGATTAAATTTGTCCTCTGCGACAGACAGGACTACGACTGGGCCTGCCTCAAGTGTGATGAGCTGGGACTATGGGATGCACCTTCGGAAGTTCTCTTTTCGCCTTGCGCCGAGACGCTACCGGCACGAACGCTTGCAGACTGGATCGTTGCCGATCGGCTGCGTGTCAGGCTGCAGATTCAACTGCACAAGTACCTGTGGGGTGATGAACCAGGGCGCTAGGCCTGGTGGCGCTGTGCAGCGAGTGAAGGGGTGATGAGAAAGGCGGTTGTCCTCGTCAGCGGCGGCCTGGATTCTGCGACCACGCTCGCAATTGCCAGGGCTGAGGGATTCAGCTGCTACGCGATTTCATTCGACTACGGGCAGCGCCAGCGTGCTGAGCTCGATGCAGCGGTGCGGGTTACAGCGGCACAAGGTGTCGCAGAACACCGCCTGATACCCATCGATCTTACCGCGTTCGGTGGCTCTGCTCTGACCGACGACGACATCGCGGTGCCCGTGCATTCGGCTGCAGAGCCAGACACACAATCCAACGAGCCGCTCGCGGCAGGATCCGCAATTCCGGTCACCTATGTGCCGGCGCGCAATACGGTGTTCCTCGCGTTGTCTCTTGCTTATGCCGAAGTTCTCGGTGCTCAGGACATCTTCATCGGAGTAAACGCGGTGGACTACTCGGGCTATCCGGATTGTCGACCCGAGTTTATCGAGGCGTTTACGACGCTTGCCAACCTCGCCACGAAAGCCGGGGTTGAAGGCGCTCACTGCGAGATTCACACACCGCTGATCGAGTTGAGCAAAGCCGCAATCATCCAGCGTGGTATCGCGCTGGGCGTGGACTATGGCAGCACGGTGTCCTGCTACCAGCCGACGGCCGAGGGTGCCGCCTGTGGTGCCTGCGACAGTTGCCGATTGCGCCTGCAGGGCTTCGCCGCCGCCGGTGTCAGCGACCCGACCCGGTATGTCTGATTGATGGCGTCTGGCCTTGATAGGCGTGGAAAACTGGTGGGTCGTGAGAGACTCGAACTCTCGACCATCGGGTTAAAAGCCCGGTGCTCTACCAACTGAGCTAACGACCCATTCGCAGAATGCACGAAAAAAAGAGCGCGAATTGTAGTCATCGAACCCTCCCTAAACAACCCTCCCTGACAACCCGGCGAGTATCTCGTCAACCGGCGAGTGCCACCAGCTTGGCGCGTGTGGTCTCATCGGCCGGATAAAACGTCTCAACGGAGAGTTCTTCCAGGGTGACCCATTGCGCGGCGCCGAAATGAGCCAGCATGGTGAACAGCGAATAGCGCTCGCCGCGATGCTCCATTGTCATGCTGATCGCGGGTGCCGGGGCGCTGCTCCAGTCCGGGCTCTGCCAGTGCGCGGGTGCCTCGGGATGCTGGACGATTTCATCAATCAGCTGCGGTAGCCGGGGGTCTCTGGGATTGACCAGCAGCGCGCGGCGGGCACGTTGCAGGAAGGTGAAAGTCAGCTCCTCCCAGTTGACGATGAACGGTCGCAAGCCTTTGTCTGCCAGACACAGTCTGACCACCTGAAAATCGCTGGGCGAGCCCATCGCCTCGAGGGCCTCGAACATGTCGACGAAGAGCGAAAAGAAGCGCATTGCTGCGTTGTTGATCATGCACATGTTCCAGCGGCCGTCGATGACGATTGCCGGAAACGGCTCGTGATGGTCGAGTGTCGCTTGCAGCGCGTCCAGGAAAATGCGGCTCGACTCTCCGTCGAGTGGCTGTTCTGAATAAGCGGCCGAATACCCTGCGCTGTGCAGCAGCACGTTGCGTTCACGCAGCGGAATATCCAGTGAGTCCGACAGTGCGAGCACGGTTGCCCGGCTCGGCTGGGAGCGACCGGTCTCCAGAAAACTGATGTGGCGCTGCGATATGCCGGTTTCGGTTGACAGTGAGAGCTGGCTGATTCGGCGGTGATTACGCCAGTCGCGCAGCACCGAACCGAAGTCCACGATTGCCGGGGTAACGGCGCTATGAGCGGCACTGTTTGTGGTCACGGCTGAACTCCAGATTGCCGGGAAGTTGCCCAGTCTACCGGTTGTCTGATTCAGGACAATTACTTCAGAGGTAATTGGCACGATAACCTGCCCCGGCTAGGGTGACCGTACGCTGACTGAGGAGTCGATAATGAAAAACGTCTACCTGATCCTGGCCATCCTTGGAGCTATCGTGCCATACGTGTTCTTCGCGCAGTTCTTTGCCGAGGCAGGCTTTGACGCGGTAGGCCTGCTGGTGGCTGGGTTTGCCAATGGTGCGGCCTCTGGCTTCAGCGCGGATCTGTTTTTCAGCTCATTTGTGTTCTGGCTGTACATGTTCA
>JAPUFN010000372.1 GCA_027293665.1 Gammaproteobacteria bacterium
TGACGCTGCGCACCTCGGCATGGGCCACTCGCTGGCTGCCGGCGTTGCTGCGGTAACGGACTGGTCATACGTGCTGATAGGCCTGGCAGACATGCCATTCGTCTCACAGCAGACGCTCTTGCACCTGCAAGCCGAGATGGACGCGATGACCGTGCCCCGGATCATCGTCCCGACGTATGCCGACAAACGCGGTCACCCGGTGGGGTTCGATGGGACTTTTTTCGAGAAGCTGAAAGCTCTCAAAGGCGATGAGGGCGCTCGCGACATCCTGCAGCGGTCAGCATCTGAGGTAATCGAAATCCCTGTCGCAGATCCGGGAATTCTCAAGGACATCGATTTCCCCGCCGATGGCTGACCTGCGGGTGCCCTTGTGAGGCCCTTGCGCGGAGATGGAACTTGCCGTTGCTACCAGGTGTCCTACTTGGATCGACCCTGTGCCGGGTGCACGCTTGCATTCTCAGGCGACAGGCATAGGCTGTCTGGCCTTCTGAGGAGTCCCGATATGAGCAGTAAGCCGAATACGAGCCAACACGATACGCGCTACAGCAAAGTGCTCGCTCAGGCTCAATCCAGTTCCGGCGGCGTTATTTCGGCGGAAGATGACCTCTGGGCGCTGATGCGGGAGGAGGCGACAGCCAAGGCTGCAGAGGAGCCGATTCTTGGCAGCTATTTCCATGCGACGGTTCTGAATCACCACAGTTTCGGTTCCGCACTGAGTTTTCGCCTGGCATCGAAGCTGGATAATCCGATGCTGCCGACCATGCTCATTCGTGACGTCATCCAGGAAGCACTCTCAGCAGAACCAGACATCCTGCAAGCCGCCGAGATAGACATGCTCGCAAACTACGCACGCGATCCCGCCTGCCAGGATCTCACCACGCCGTTTCTGTTCTTGAAGGGTTTTCACGCGCTCCAGGCGCATCGCATCGCGCATTGGCTGTGGCACCAGGGGCGCAGGACGCTGGCTCAATTTTTTCAGAATCAGATCAGCGTCACTCTGGGCGTCGACATTCATCCGGCCGCAAGGATCGGCTCCGGTATCATGCTCGACCACGCTACGGGGATTGTCGTGGGTGAAACCGCCGTCATTGAAGACGACGTCTCAATTCTGCACTCGGTAACACTCGGCGGCACGGGTAAAACCACAGGCGATCGTCACCCGAAAATCCGCCGCGGTGTCCTGCTCGCAGCCGGTTGCACGATCATCGGCAATCTGGAAGTCGGCGAAGGCGCCAAAGTCGGCGCCGGAAGTGTTGTGCTCGAGGATGTCCCGGCACACACGACAGTCGCCGGTGTCCCGGCGAAGATCGTCGGTAAAACATCCGGTCCGCTGCCTGCGCATGAAATGGATCAGCGCCTGTCTTGAGCGGTTACCCTGAGTAGAGAAGAGATGACAGAACCGACCTGTCCGAACTGCAGTGTTGCAGGTGTTGAGAATATTACCTCGAAAGAAAGCATCGAGAGGTCAAAAACCAGACAGCCCTGGTATCTCATCGTGCACTGTAATCAGTGCGGTCATGTATACGACATCATCGCAAAACATGTTTTCAGTCAACCGATAGCGCCCAGTCTCGTACTGCCAAAACTGAGGTAGAACAAAGTTGCCGAGCTAGTTCTTGTCCAGAAATGCCTTCCTGCAATTTCTTCGGTCGTCTTGCTGCGTAAGACTCGCATTTTCTTTCGGAAAATGGATGGGCGTCCATGCCCATCACGCCAGTTCCTACCCATTCTGGACAGGAACCAGCTAACCATCGCCCGTTGCATCCGGCGCAAGCCGTTGCCTGGCACGACTGAGGAAATGGCCGATGACTTCCGGCGATTGCGCACCCTGTAATGCAAACGCACCAGCAAACAGAAAACAGGGAACTCCGCTGACACCGACTGCGGCAGCGCGATCGAGTTCGTGCTCGACTTCCACGCGGCCTGCGTCGCTTTCCAGAAACGCCCGCGTTACCGAACCATCCAACCCAACCTGCTCAGCCGCCGCGAGCAACACCTCCCGGCTCCCGACGTCACGTCCCTCGCAGAAATAGAAGCTGAAGAGCGTCTCTGCAAGCCGGTGTTGCAGGCCAGCCAGCTCCACGTTCTGCCTTTCCTGCATGAGTGCATGATGCAGCAGGCGATGGCCGTCAAACGTGTTGGGCATGCGTTCGGCACGGCTGAAATCCATGTCGATGCCTGCAGCCCTGGCCTCGCCGAGAATTCTCTCGCGAGCGATGCTGGTGTCCGAACCAGCAAAACGCACTTTCATGAACTCATCACGCGCCATTCCTCCCTGCGGAATGTTCGGGTAGAGTTGATAGGCACGCCAGACAACGTCGAGGTCCTGCCCCTGCGGCGTGTTCAGCACACTGTCCAACTGTCGTTTGCCGATAAAACACCATGGGCACACCAGGTCAGAAAATATTTCGAGTCGCATGGGCTGTTCCTGTCAAAGCAGTTGGCGCTTCCGTTATCGCCGCGGTTCATTATGATAGTTAGTTCCTGACCAGAATGGGCAGGAACTAACGTAGCGGGCATGCTGCCCGACCATTTCCGAATAACGAGATAAAGCCCGGTAATACGAACTATGTCCGACCCCTACCAACCTCCTGCTCCACAACACCACCAACGGCGCGATGGCAGTCTTTACAGCGTGCAAGGCGTGGTGATCGCCTCTGTGCTCGGCTCACTTGCGGCCGCCGTGATTATGCTCTACCTGAACTATCGCACGATGGGTAACGTGGCGCTTGCCCAGCGCTGGGCACTGTGGGGGGCGGTCATCTATGTCGTGCTTATGCTGATCGCTACGTTGCTGCCAAACAGCACAAATCTGGCGCTGGCATATACCGTGCTGCAGGCGATCGTCGCTTACTTCCTCGCATCCCAATTGCAGGGCGCGGCAATTGCCTACCACACCTCGCAGGGCGGATCACTGCATTCGAACCTACGCGCCGCCGGGGTTGGAGTTCTGACGGGAGTTTTGCTGCTCTTTTTGCTGCTGTTCAGTGCAACGCTGTGGACGGTTTTCACCGGGGGCGCCGCACCAGCCTAGCAGCGTGTTTTCAGCGCGCTGTCAATCGTCTGTTGAAAAAGCGCGCTTCGCGCGTTTTTCCCGCCTTCGGCCATCCCTGGCCCCGGGGCTCCGCCATTTATCAAGCACTAGCGTGCTCGATAAATGCTCGCGACATCCTGTCGCGAGACTGGCACGTGTTTTCAACGCGCTGCTAGGGTCCACCACGCAGCAGTTCCTGCAAGCGGCGGCTTCTTTCCCGTTCGTTTCTAAGATCGGTTTTGAGCTTCTGGATTTCATCGCGGCAACTGTGTATCTGATCGAGATAAGTCTGCTGCTGCTGTGCCATTTCGCTGCGGTACTTCGATGAAACGTCCACCAACTGTTCGTTACGGTGGCGGATCATCTTTTCCAGATCGAGCTTACCTTCCTCGCCGAACGCTTCGGTCAGCTTGGCTTGGAGATCACGAGTTTCATCACGCGCATCCTCCAGCACGAAATCCTGCGCAACCCTGTTCGTCACGAGGCTCTGAGGTTTCAGTCCGAGTCGATTGCGCCAGATGATTTTCTGCAGCTTCTGCGCCGGGTGTTCGTCACCTTCGCCTTCGGGTTCCCAGAGATTGACCGAATGCCAGGGCACAGGGCACTGGCTTCTGCAGGCAAGGCGAATGGGCCCAGTCCCAAGATCCGGACCTAAACCGGCATTGTCGATAAGGTAGCGTAACGGCACGTTGAATGACGCATCAATGCGGCCGTCTTCGTCTACTTTGAACTGGAAAAATACGACGCCCTGAACGCTGAGCCCGGTACCCACCAGGACATACGCACCTCGCGCGATGCTCGCAGCAAACGCATCAAGAGTGCTTGTACCTTCGGTAAGTTCGCGGAAGTCACTAAAGCGCATTTCCCGGGCAACGTTGAAGCTGTCTGGTTCAAAAAGCATAACGGCTTCTTCCAGACCATCTTGTTGATCCGATTCGCTGGTAGCGATCTCCGAACTCATGTCGAGTGATGTCCTCTCACCGAACTGCGCAATAAGTCATCTCGCAGCATCACCTGATTTTCAGGCGTGTCGCGGTCCCCGGCCCAAAGCTTTCACCTGGGGCCGGGTAAATTACAACAGACAGTAGGACTATCGTCCGCGCAAACGGTCACATCAGCACTGCGAACCAGGTCATAGTCCGCACGTGCCGCGCGTCACATCGATTACGCAGAGGCCTGAAGGATTCAGGCGGTCTTATCGGCCTGCAGCAGTTCAGCGATATCACCGTAGTGAAAAGCCGCACGTCGCGGTCGCCGATTACTGGACTTCTTGGTGTCTCTGCCGATCTCTTCGGCATACACCATTGCTTCACCGCTCAGCTGCCGCACATCCACGACTTTGTAGCGCCCATCCGCCAGAGAAAATGTCTGGCCTACTAATTCCTGCATGATCTCAACTTCCACCCATCCTCAAGACGTAGCATAAAAGATCTGCGGCATAGTTTCTCTTACCATGATGTAAACGGCTGAAATCCCCGTGGCACGGGCGCTGGCAACGACTGAATCCCGATAAAGTGGTCATTTTCACCAGTTCTGGCGTCCTGGTGGCCACTTTATTTATACTTTTCAATGGCTTATGTATGGCACTCAAATTGCATTCCTTATACCGCACCGGCAGTGACCGGCGGCTGGTCCAGGCTACGTTGGCGGACCGTCGAAATTGACCCTGCAAAAAGGAGAGTAATTAACGATGCTGAAGCGCTTTCTCTTATACCTCTTAGCGGCCGGCTTTCTCGTGTTGGGTCTGATCGGACTGGTCATTCCGGTTCTTCCCGGAGTACTTTTTCTGCTGCTCGCCGCGGTTTGCGTTTCCGGTGCCTCACCGCGCATCGCCAGGAAATTTCAGAGCAACAGACACTGGCGCCGCTATCAGCGTCACTGGCAGCATAGTGAAGGGATGTCACTGTTCCAGCGCTCGCGCCTGGCTTTGTGGTTGACTGCGCGCGCGCTGGTCGACGGCGTCCAGCGACCTCGCAGCTGAATCTGCCACCCTTTCAATCCAAGGGGTTCCTTCTGTTAGGATTTCCTCGTAGCGTGCACTTCCGCGCCATTACAAAACCGCACCACCATGGCAGATATCATAGTGACCGGCACACTCGCCCAGGACGATGTCGGGTTCTTCGACTCCGTTTTTACGGCGGACGTCAGGAACGTGAAGCTGCATACCATCTATCGGGATTTCGGCGGTTGTGCGATGAACATCGCCTACAACCTCAAATTACTCGGTCATGAGCCCACGCCTTTCGCTTACGTTGGGGATGACTATGCGGGCGACTATCAGGCGCACGTCATCAGAGCAAAGATCAACGAATCCGGACTCATGCTTTGTCCCGGCAACTCCGGCGCGAGAGGATTGATTCTGACGGCCGGTGACGGTCAGCAATTCACCGCCTTTTATCCCGGACCGGATGGTCGTGATCGGCTCGCTACTGATCTGCAATCGTTAATCAGGCAGCAACCGTTCGACGCGGCCGTTATCGCTCCCGATCTTCCAGCCAAGATGCAGCTCTGCGCCGACCACCTGGCGGATATACCTGTCCGCATCTGGTGTCCTGGGCAGTACGCAGAGCTGCTGACCGTCGACGAACTGCGCGCGATGCTCAGCTTCCCCAACATCCTCATCGTAAACCACGGCGAATGGCAAGCCATCGAACGCCTGGCGATCCAGGATGCCACGTTGCCGGAACTAATCGTGATTACCGCAGGATCATCCGCGGTGACGGTAACAGTCGCTGGCGCGGACCAGAAGGTGGCAGTTCCTGCAGTGGCAACTTCACAACAGATCGATCCCACCGGCTGCGGAGATGCATTCGTCGCCGGATTCTTACACGGCCATCTGTCAGGACTCGACGCGGGCCACAGTGCCACAACCGGGATAGAACTGGCCGCTGCCTGCCTGCGCCAGCGCGGCTGTCAACGGCATGGCTGAGGTCGCGGCAGGACGGCAACAGGCAACGAAGCCTCTACTCGTTGATCTGCGCTTTTTTGACTGAAGCTCTGACGACGGGGATCTGCGAATCGCTCAGAGGCTGCATGTATTGTTTACGTGCCAGTGCTGCTTCGATATACGGGGCAAGTTCCTCTGCCTTGCCGGCTTCTCGCGCATCACGCTCTGCAACGAATTCCGGCATCACCTGGTCGGCAAACAATTCCAGAGACTCACATATGTCCTCATGCCGGTTGCGTCCCGCCTGTTGCATGAGAATCACCTGATCAATCCCTGACTCCTGCATGGCGCGCAGATGTATGCGCAGATCTTCCGGCGTGCCGATACCGGGTGCATGACCGAACAGGCTCCGATCGTCCTCTTCGGCAAGACGAATCAGATCGGCCGTCTTGTCCTGCCGTAACTCCTGAAACTCCTGCCACATGCGGGTGCGCCCGGGAATCGTGTCGCGAGCTACCAGCCCCTGCAGCGCGTAGCCGAAAAATTCGAAGCCTTCCTGGCCACGGCGGATGGCCTCGATTCGATCTTCGTGAATGGAAAAAGACGACACCATCGCAATATTGGCGTTGACCCGATGGCCGAGCGGCACACACTTCTCACTCTTGATGATGTCATAGTAAATCTGGCTCCAGTTGCGAGCTTCTTCCGGATCGACGAAGGAAAACGCAAGCGCGCCGAGACCCAGACTTGCGGCAATCCTGATCGTGTCGCGATTGGTGCAAGCCATCCACATTGGCGGGTGAGGCTTCTGCAACGGTTTGGGAAGCACATTGCGACATGGCAGTGAAAACGACTCACCGTCGAACCCTGGATAAGGATCCATCACCATCATGTTTGCGATCTGCTCAGCGGCCTCCAGCGCCATCGCACGCTTGGTTTTTGCGGGAATATCAAAGCCGCCAAGCTCGAGCCTCGTAGCACCTTCACCAATGCCGAAATCGACCCGGCCATTTGAGACGAGATCCAGTGTCGCGATGCACTCAGCAGTTCGAACCGGGTGATTGTAGTTGGCGATCACCTGCCGGATACCGTGACCGAGACGGATTCTTTCGGTTCTACCCGAAGCAGCTGCGAGAAATACTTCTGGTGCGGATGAGTGCGAATACTCATCCAGAAAATGGTGCTCCACCTCCCAGGCGTAATCGATCCCCAGCTTGTCAGCCAGAACTACCTGCTCCAGCGCATCTTGAAACAGTTTGTGCTCATCATCTGGCTCCCACGGCTTTGGCAGCTGCAGTTCATAGAAAACACCAAATCTCATTCAACGTTCTCCGCATCAATACTGGAAAAAGCCGTTCCCTCGCGCGGTCTACGGCCAAGCGCACGTTCTGGTGGTCGGATATCCGAGCGGCCGGACGCACCATCACGCTCGGCCGCAGGGTCGGGATCAGAGTAGTAGCCCAGCGCGTAGTTACCCATCGTATAACCCAACAATTCCTGCAACTCGTCGGGCAACGTCCGGGCGACGGCTGGCGGACAGGACAGATACTGATTCTCCTCCTGCCGCAGCCAACCCAGACAATAGGTGATGTTCAAACCCATGCGGGGATCGCTGCTGGTGTTCTGGCCGCCACCATGTATCACGCTGCCAGTGTAGAGCAGCACAGAACCCCGCGGCATTTCTGCCTGGCAGATCTGTTCGGGCTCGGCACGATCCTCCCAGTCCCAGGACTGACTGCCTGGCACGACTCGTGTGGCACCATTCTCCGACGTGAATTCCGTCAAAGCCCACAGGGTATTGAACTGTGGTTCGATTTCCCGCGGTAGATGTGTGCCCCAGGCCAGACGATCGCGGTGCAGTGTTTGTGAGCCCTGGTTCGGCAGAATGCGAATGATCTGGGTGAGGTGCAGAAGAAGCCGTTCGGTAAAAGGCGATAGGAAGCGTTCGGCCGCTGCCCTTATTTTCTGATTCATCACGACATCGCAACAAGCCGGCGAACGGGCTACCAGGGCTCCTGTTCTCTGCGTCTGCCTGCCGGTGAAATCGTCACTTCCAGTTGCCGTCATATCCACAAACGGCATCACTTCACGCACTATCAGATCGACTTCCTCCGAGGTCAGCAGACTTTCAACAATGCAGGCGCCATCACGCTGCATCACTTCGTTGATGGCATCAGTTGACGCATCGCTTGCCAGTGTTTGTATTGCAACCATCGCCATCTTCTCCAGTTTCAGTTTGCCGAGCCCGGCTTCACGAACAGCAGTTCAATGCCGGTTCCTTCGAGCAGTGAATCGATGAACGCGCGATCTTCACCTTCGAGCTTCACGTATTGCTGGCGCAGCCACTGCAGGCACTTGGCCTGATATGGAAATGGCTCCTGGACCCAGGGCCGGCCTTCGATCTGCGTCGTCACACTCGCAGACCCGGCTTCCACAGCTGCTGCGTTGGCCAGGAGTGCCGGAACATAGACACGACCTATTTCAGCCAGCAGTTCATTCAGCGTAGTGGGTAGCTCATCGCGATCGAACCAGTCGTCCGCCGTGGGTTCAAGTCCTGACAGGTCTTCAACAACACTCGTCCAGGCATAGACCTGCGGTGCTCGGGCCAGTGTCTCCGCCATCGGTGTTGGGTCGAAAGCAGTCAATTGCGTCAACTGGCCAAAGAGCCCGAAGTCGGCTGCGCCCGGGCGTTCGCCAAGCACAAATGGGCCGTTGGCGATGTGCGCCCTGAAGATATCGAGGAATCGTTTGTAGCTGTCTTCGATGACCGGCGCGGTGGTGTCGTTGCTGCCCACGACATACAGGCGGCTGATCTGCCGCTCACTGATAAATTGCGACATGGGTGCGATCTCTTCATCCGTCGCGGTCAAGCTGCGCCAGCGCGGCAGAATCGAGCCCGCCCGCTCGATGTCCGCTGCGTAGTACCAGCGATAATGGAACATGGCCTTGGTCAGCCATTCGTCTGCGTAGTCTTCGATCAGATAGTCGAGAAAGGCCAGTACCGGATCCGTCGGGATGACGCTGCGGCCCGCATACTGCTCTTCGAGAGTTCGTATGATCGGTGTCGAATCAACCACAGCGTGGAGCTCGCCCGAGGCATCGGGCAGGTAGAAGGTGGGGAGCAACGCGACCTTCGGCTCGGGCAGGCGGTCGTCTGCTTGCGAGGAGGAGACGATCAATCGGTAGGGTATCTGGCGGTATCTGAGCAGGGCGAGCATCTTGCGTGTGTATGGCGAACCCGGCGCGCCCTTGAGCGCTACTCTATCTCCCACGTCCGTCTCCCCTCGAGAAAATCACACAGCCATCTAGCTTAGCGTAAAGCGATTGGGATCGGCACCACGCGACGTTCAACGAGCCTGACCAGCCAGGCAGAGTCCATCCAGGCGGCGTTCCAAGCGGCGTTCCAAGCGGCGAAAACGCTATGAGAATATCCCAGTAACTTGTTGATTGTCCTAACAGAGGCTGTTAACTTTGCCCCTCGTTTTGCCCTGCCGGGCGAGTGAGGACGACCCCGGTATCTAGGGGAGGGGAAAACGAAAATTGATACTCCCGAATAATAATGACAAGTATCGGGACTTTTAGGCCGCCTTCGGGCGGCTTTTGTTTTGCCGGCTGGAACCCCTTCTAACCTCCGCTCAACAATTACGACATTAGCCGGTCCGCCTCTCTACGTCGCCCGAAACACGCCACCTTAATGCGTCCAGCCGTTCTTTTATTCATCTCGCATTTGACGATAGTTTGAGCGCCGGTTGCCCGCTAATGTCATAACTCGCCCCCGCAATGCGCTACTCTTGGTTTGCCAGGGGTGGGCCAATGGTGGTCAGGCAAACGGGGGAGGTTCATGCAATTCAGCTTCAGCGACGAACAAGATCAGTTTCGCGCCATCATCCAGCGGTTTCTGCGGGAAAAATCCCCTACCACCGAGGTCCGCAGACTGATGGCAACGGAGCGCGGCTACGATAGCGAGATCTGGCGGCAATTGGCGGAGCAACTGGGTTTGCCCGCCATACACATTCCCGAAATTCACGGCGGCAGCGGGTTTGGCCCGGTCGAGCTCTGCATTGTCATGGAGGAATTCGGCCGCTATCTCCTGTGCGCGCCCTACTTCGCCTCCTCCGTACTCGCAACCACTGCCATCATGAATGGCGCGACGGCCGCTGAGCAGGCCGAACTGCTGCCACCGATCGCCAGTGGTGAGCGCATCGCCACGCTTGCGTTTACCGAACCGAACGGCAGGTGGGATGCGACCGGCGTAGAACTCACAGCCGACCTAGCCGGGGGTGACTATCTGTTAAGTGGCACCAAAAGCTTTGTGCTCGACGGCTGCAGTGCTGAGCTGCTGATCGTCGTGGCACGCGAGCCAGGCACAAGCGGCTCGCAGGGACTATCATTCTTCCGGGTTGAGCCCGACGCTGCGGGTCTCGTCCGGGAACAACTGCAGAGCATGGACGCAACACGCAAACTGGCGCGCCTGACTTTCACGAATACGCCCGGCATCCTGCTGGGAGAGTTGGGTAGCGCAGCAGCCGCACTGTCCCGAACCCTCAGTCTCGCAGCCATAGCACTCGCCAATGAAATGGTCGGGGGTGCCCAGGCCCTTCTCGATTCCGCGGTCAGCTACGCAAAAATGCGAGTGCAGTTCGGTAGAACGATCGGTTCCTTCCAGGCAATCAAGCACAAGTGCGCGGACATGTTACTGGAAGTCGAGTCCGCCAAATCTGCGGCTTACTACGCCGCTCAAGCCGCAGCCGACAATGATAGCGACCTGCCGGCACTTGCTTCGCTGGCCAAAGCCTGCGCCTCCGATGCATACATGCATACTGCAGCGAACTGTATCCAGATTCACGGCGGCATCGGCTTTACCTGGGAGAACGACACACATTTATGGTTCAAAAGAGCCAAGAGTTCCGAAGTTTTCCTGGGCGATCCCAGCTATCACCGGGAGCTACTCATGCAGAACCGGGAGCTGTGAGCATGGCCGAATCCAACAACATGTCCAACTACGATGAAGCGTCACTGAGAGCTGAGGTAACCGCCTGGCTCGCAGCAAACTGGGATCCGCAACTCAGCCTCATCGACTGGCGCACCCGTCTCACCGAATCCGGCTGGGCCATGCCGCAATGGCCGGCGCAATGGTATGGCAAAGGCGTCTCAGCTCAGCTTGCCGCAGTGGTCGCTGAGGAATTCGCTGCGGTGAATGCACTGGGCGTCGCAAGCGGTGGCCCGGGTCGACTCGCGGCGGTGACGATCCTCGAGCATGGCAGCGATGCGCAAAAAGCACAGTACCTGCAGCGAATACTCACCGGCGAAGATGCCTGGTGTCAGTTGTTCAGTGAACCCGGCAGCGGTTCCGATCTGGCGGGATCGACGACGCGCGCCGATTTTGACGGCAGCCAGTGGCTCATCAACGGCCAGAAGGTCTGGACAACGAGCGCGCATCACGCGACCTATGGCCTGTTGGTCGCTCGGACCGATTGGGATGTGCCGAAACATCAGGGGCTTTCCTACTTCGTTCTCGATATGCAACAACCCGGTGTCGAGGTTCATCAGCTCAGACAGATGAACGGCCATGCATCGTTCAACGAGGTCTTCTTTACCGATGCCCGGATAGCGGCGGATCAGGTTCTGTCGAATGTCGGCAACGGCTGGCAGGTTGCCTTGACGACTCTGGCACACGAACGGCGGCTTGCCGACGTGCTCAGAGCGACGGCCGCCAGGTCGAAACTCGAAGGTCCTATCTATGAAGAAGAGCGCGCGGAAACAGCGATCGTCATGGAGCCTTATCAGTGGTACCCGCAGCGGGCAGGTCGGGTGGACCTCGTCGGCGCGCGGGCAAAGAGTACGGGTGCAATCAACGACCCGGCCATTCGCCAGGAAATCGCCAAACTGCTGATCATGTCGCAAACGGCCGAATGGACCGCGCGTCGGGCACGCGCCGCGCAGGAACATGGCAGGCCACAGGGACCCGAGGGTTCACTGGGGAAACTTGCGTCAAGTAATGTGGCAAGGGCAGCATCTCACGTCCACACGCTCATCAGCGGCGCCGATGCCATGCTGACCGGCTCGGACAGCCCGCTCGACGGAATCATCGCGGAAATCCTGGTCTCGGTGCCTGCGATTTCAATCGCGGGTGGCACCGACGAGATTCAACGCAACATCATTGCCGAGCGGGTGCTCGGAATGGCCAAGGAACCCAGGGCGGATACCGGCCCATTCCGCGACGTACCCAAAAACACCGTCTAATACCCGGTACTACCGCACAGATCGGTGAATTCAGGGGCTCAGCGGTGGCTGCTCGAGCGGTAGTTGACATTTCCTGGCGGCAAAATCCATAGAATCTCACTGATTTCAACGAAAAATGGAAAAACTATGGATATTCGAGTCTGGTCAATGGGACTACTGCTCGTGCTGGTGGGTTCACTCGCACAGGCAGACGATCA
>JAPUFN010000373.1 GCA_027293665.1 Gammaproteobacteria bacterium
CGCCCACCACACGCTGCCGGCTGCAGCCTCGAATCATGTCACAGAGCGTTTCCTGGCAGCGCTCGAGGCCAACGGCACGATCAGCGCAGATGCACTGAGCCTCGATGCGGTAAGTACGGATGACATCCTCGCAGCACAGCAGGCAGTCTGCGCTGAGCTCGAAAAGGACACAGTCGCCGCGTACGGCGCCGCAGTGGCGCCCTTCTATCCCGTCGAAGGAACTTACGTGCTGCCTGATAGCCCGCTGCGAGCGATTACCGGTGGATTGAACAGCAATGTTCCCGTACTGACTGGCACCAACCGTGATGAGACGACGCTGTGGGGCTACGGTAAGGTCGACGATGCAAAGCTCAGTGCAATGGCACAACGACTGGGTGCGGCGCCGACGCTGGCAACCTATCGTGCATCCAGGCCCGCAGCCGACGCAAACGAACTCATGATCGCCCTCACCACCGACCACATGTTTCGCATTCCAGCCATTCGCCTTGCGGAGGCGCGCGAGCAACACGGTGCTAAGACCTGGATGTACTTTTTCTGTTGGGCCTCGCGCGCGTTCGGTGGCAGGCTCGGCGCTACTCATGCGTTAGAGATTCCGTTCGCATTCAACAATCTCGACAAAGCGGGTGTCGACGTCTTTTTGGGTGAAGGACCCGCGCCACAGGGTGTGGCAGATGCGATGCATGCCGCATGGATTCAATTTATTCGATCGGGCGATCCGGGCTGGCAGCGCTACGACAGCGATGATCGAGCAACCATGTGTTTCGATGAACAATCAACACTGCAAAATGACCCGTACGGCGCAGAGCGCGAAGCCTGGCAGGGATTGCGCTAAGTGGAGCGTGCCGAGCTCCTGAATGGGTTTCATCTGGGACAGCACCGGGTGCTGCCTCGTAAAGAGAAAATCATCACCCCCGACGAGACCCATCACGTCGAACCCAAAGTCATGGATGTGCTCGTCTGCCTCGCCACCAGAGCTGGTGAAGTCGTAACGAGAGATGAACTGCTCAGGGAAGTCTGGTCCGACACCATCGTGGGCGATGAGGTTCTCTCCCGGGCAATCTCGCTCTTACGCAGCTCCCTCGGAGACGAACGAACAAATCCGAAGTTCATTCGCACCATCCCGCGTCATGGCTACGAACTCATTGCGGACATAGTGCCCGTCGAGGCGGCGCAGGCCGCTACGCGCAACACATGGCAGAAAGCCATCTTTGCCATGGTTGGCGGTATCGCGCTGGCAGGGATGTTTCTGTTCTGGCAGCAGGCAGATCAGGAGCGTATCTCGATTGCCGTGCTGCCTCTCACCGTAACCGAGTCCGCTGCAGCGCTGCCAACAGGTGGCGAAGGTATAGCCGTTCACCTGATCAGCGCTCTCACCCGGTCTCCCGATCTGAACGTAATTGCCCGTCGAACGTCGTTCCAAGTTCGCGATGACAGCCTGGATATTCGAGACATCGGCGACCAACTCGATGCCGACTACCTGGTGGAAGGCTCACTCGCACAAAGTGGATCCACCGTGATGCTGACACTGGGTCTGGTGAATTCCGATCTCGGGACGAACGTCTGGACCGAGCAGATCGAGGGTTCTGCAGATGACCTCGCAGCATTACGGGACGATGCGCTCGAAGCACTCTCAAGTGCGGTGCAGAGCCACCTGGGCATACGCCCGCTAACCCAAGGATCCGGCATTGCGAATCTCAATGAGGAAGCCTACCGCAAGTATCTGGAAGCCAAATATCAATGGTCGCTGCGGGGAGAGCTAAGAATCAATAGGGCAATCGAGCTGTTGCGTGAGGCCATCACGCTGGAACCCGAGTTCGCGCAAGCCCATCTTGCACTGGCTGAGACCGTCGTCCTAAAACCTTTTTATCCCGGTCAGCAAGCCAGCGCGACGGACGAATCGCTGCTCGAGCAGTTCAACATGGCCCGCCAGAGTGCTGAAGTCGCGTTGCAGCTGGATCCCACACTTGCTGTAGACGTCGATGTGCTGGAAGGCTCCATGCTGATGCATCAACAGCAGTGGCTGGACTCCGAACTGCGCTTCAAATTCGCATTACAGCAGGATCCGGAAAACGCCCTCGGACACTATTGGTACTCCATGCTCCTTTCGCAGATAGGCGACTACTCCTCCGCGCTCGATCACATACTCCAAGCGACCCGCATCGAGCCGTTATCCGCCGTATTTAACGACAGGCTTGCGCTTGCCTACCTGTGGGTAGGTGACAACGAAGCCGCGGGCAGGCAATACCAGGTCGCCGGTCAACTCGGTTATCTGGAGAGCACGCAACCCAAGCCATACATTCTCTATGCACTACGATCCGAACAGTTCGATGCTATCCGCTCCCTCCTAGGACGCCTGGGCCTGGCAAGTGACTGGGTGGAGCCATTTGTCAGTGGCCTGGCCGATCCTGCGGTACGAGCAGACAGCGTGAGTGTGTTGGAAACTGCGATTGCTGAGGGCAGGATTCCAAGAATTTTCTGGTTCGGTATCTGGGTGCTCTACGAGGACGCGGATCGGGCCATGAGGGACTTCGATCCGGGATTCAAGACTCAGGACATCGAACTACTCTGGGCGGCTGAAACCGACTTCCTGCGTAAAGATCCGCGTTTCAACGACCTGCTGAGTCGTGTAAATCTCGATTCTCGAACGGTCCGCTTCCCCCAGTGAGCGACCAGGTCACCGGGATCATACTGTGCGGCGGATCCAGCCGCCGATTCAACGGCGCCGATAAAGCTCTACTGGATTTCCGCGGCGAGCCGATGG
>JAPUFN010000374.1 GCA_027293665.1 Gammaproteobacteria bacterium
TTTTTATTGCCTGCATCAAGGTAGATCTCATCGAGTCGCCGGGTCAGGTTGGCCAGAAGATCCGTCATGCGAGGACCACGATTGGTACCAAGATTCCACGGCTCGCTGCGATAACCCAGGGAACCCAGGAAGCCCCGTAACACGGCCGTCGATCCATCACCCCCACCCAGGCCCGGCATCACCAGCACCGGGTGGCCGTCACCTCTGGGCGCCTGCAAGAGAAACGGCGCTGCTGCCATGAGCGAGGCGATCTCCGAAATCACCCGTGGCCCTTCGGCGAGTACCAACCGACGGTCGGGGCGGCGATAAACACGATCGTTCATGGTTGCCAGATCCTGAGAGAATGAAACAGATCGCGATCTTGTCTCATTAATGAGACAGAATCAAGTTTTATCTCGTTTTGAGTTCGGGCGATGCGCCACCATCGAGCCAGTACACTCGAGCGTCGATCGAGTTACCCAGCCATTCCAGCTTTGCCTGCAGTCGGTAACACCCGACTGTTCTTGATCTCTTTGAGACTGAAGCTCGACTCAACGTGTTGCACACCCGGAAACTTGAGGATGTGCTGCATACACAACTCCGAGAAATCATCCATGCTGCCTGCCACCACCTTCATCAGGTAATCGTGGGAACCGCTCATCGCATGGCACTCTATGATGTGTGGCTCCATACGGACCGCTGCGTGAAAGGCTTCGGTGGTCGAGTCAGGCTGTTTTGCCATCGTCACCAGAACATAGGCAGTAACGTCGAGCCCGAGTTTGCGTTGATCGACGACGGCAGCGTAGCCGGCGATGATACCGGCCTCTTCCAATTGTTTGACGCGCCGCAGGCACGGCGATTCAGAAAGCCCGATGTGCTGGGCAAGCTCCACGTTGGACATCCGGCCTGCCGTCTGCAGCGCCGTAAGGATACAACGCTCTAATGCATCAAGTGACATTAGTAGAAACTTCCACGATTTATACTATTACAGCAAGAATACACTCAAATTTGACTCAAATCAGGCGAATTAGCCACGTTTCTCCCAGCCACTCGTCCTACAATACCGCCCTTGTTCGAACCTGTGGAGCACCCCGTATGACACCACAACTCGCCAACCCGATGGGACTCGATGGCTTCGAGTTCGTTGAATTCGCTGCCACTGAGGCCGGTCAACTGGAGCCGGTGTTCGAGCTACTCGGCTTCACGCGGGTCGCCCAACACCGCTCGAAAAACGCTCATCTGTGGCGCCAGGGCGACATCAACTTCATCATCAACTACGAACCTCGCAGCCCCGCGTCCTACTACGCAGAAGAACACGGACCCTCAGCGTGCGGCCTCGCTTTTCGGGTGCGCGATGCGCAACTGGCATACTCGCGGGCACTCGAACTTGGCGCGCAACCCGTCGATATTCCAACGGGACCAATGGAGTTGCGGCTACCGGCCATTCGCGGCATCGGCGGCGCGCCGCTGTATCTGATCGACCGGTACGGTGACCGCAGCAGCATCTACGACATCGATTTCGACTATCTCGAAGGCGTCGATCGTCACCCCGAAGGCGTCGGTTTCACTACCATCGATCATCTGACTCACAATGTTTATCGGGGCCGCATAGAGCACTGGGCAAGCTACTACGAGAAGCTGTTCAACTTCCGTGAAATCCGCCACTTTGATATCCGCGGCAAGCAGAGCGGTCTCGTCTCGCGCGCAATGACGGCGCCGGACAACAAGATCCGCATTCCATTGAATGAAGAAGCGGGCGGCGGCAGCGACGGTCAGATCGAAGAGTTCCTGCTGCAGTACAATGGTGAAGGTATTCAACATATCGCCTTCGCCTGTGATGACCTGCAGGCCTGCCTGGATCGGCTCACGAAACGCGGCGTACCTATGATGAACCCGCCACCGGACGCTTACTACGACATGCTCGATGAGAGATTGCCGGGCCATGGCGAGCCGGTAGAAGAACTCAAAAAGCGCGGTATTCTGCTCGACGGCAGCACCGATGACGGCGAACCGAAACTGCTGCTGCAGATCTTCTCGGCAGCCCTCATTGGTCCGATCTTCTTCGAGTTCATCGAACGCAAACGGGATGAAGGCTTCGGCGAAGGCAATTTCCAGGCGTTGTTCGAATCCATGGAACGTGATCAGATGCGTCGTAACGCCAGCGAGGGGGCAGCATGAGCTTGCAGCGAATTCACCACGTGGCCTACCGGTGCAATGACGCCAGGGAAACCGTCGAGTTTTACCGGGACCTGCTGGAGATGGACTTCAAACTGGCGATCGCCGAAGACCGGGTACCCTCCACCAACGAACCCGATCCCTACATGCACGTGTTTCTCGATGCGGGCATGGGCAACGTCATAGCGTTTTTCGAGCTCCCCAACTCCCCCGCCATGAGCCGCGATCTCAACACGCCGGAATGGGTGCAACACATTGCATTTGAAGTCGCGACCCTGGAAGAACTGCTCGCCGCGAAAGCACGCGTTGAAGCTGCGGGACTCGAGGTCGTGGGTCCAGTCGATCATGGAATATTCGATTCAATTTATTTCTTCGATCCGAACGGCCACCGCCTGGAACTTGTGGTAAACAAAGGTAGTGAAGAAGAGCTTGCGCGGCTGCACGACGTGGCGGACGACATGCTCGAGGAATGGAGTCGCACCAAGCGCGCTCCACAGCACGCTGCCTGGTTGCACGAGAAGACACTTGTCGAGTAGTCCCGTGGCCGATGTCGTCTCGACCGGCGAGGTATGGCCAGGATGACGCGGTTGGAGCAACGTCTTTCTCTACTGGTTCAACTCGACGACAAGCCAGGCGCATTGCAAGCCGCGCTGCACCCATTTGCGCGACACGGCGTGAATCTTACCCACATCGAATCACGGCCCGCTCGCGGCAATACGTTTG
>JAPUFN010000375.1 GCA_027293665.1 Gammaproteobacteria bacterium
GATCCGTTTTTTCTGCGTTCGGCCGATCCATCGATCCTCGCGCAACTCAGCGAGCCGGACCGGCAGGCACAAGTTCGAGCCAGCGAAAGCGCCCAGCGCTATAAAGAGACGCTGCGCGTGGCACAATCCAACCTGAAGCGACTTGCCAATGGCGGTGTCACCATCGCCTTTGGGACGGACAGCGGCCCTCCGGGACGATTCCAGGGCTACTTCGAACACCTGGAGATGCAACTGATGCAGGAGGCGGGCCTGACGCCGCACCAGATCCTTCTCAGCGCCACCCGCGACGCTGCCCGCTGCCTCGGCCTCGACGAGCATCTGGGCACCCTCGAAAGAGGCAAGTGGGCGGATTTCGTGGTGCTCGATCAAGATCCGCTGCTAGACATCTTGCACCTTAGAGCCATCCACTCGGTTTGGATTGCCGGCAACCGCGTGGCAGAGGAAGGAGCCTGAGAGGCTGTTCGGGCGAAATGGTTGAGAGTCGAACACACGGGCGCCGAGCGACCGCTCTCTACCGCAAATGCTCCTCCAAGTAGGCACGCGAGTCCTGAGCATCGAGTAAGGGCACAACCTTGTCGGGATCGATGCGCACCATGAGGTACGTGATGTGGTCATCAATCTTCGTGAACTGATGACCCGTTCCCGCCGGAATCACGAACACGTCGCCAGCCTTAAGCTCGTACGTCGATGGGTTGCGGATCTCTGCCGCATTGTGGCCGGGCCCATTGAGGAATTGGACGGCACGATAGTCGTCAGGCC
Organism: Gammaproteobacteria bacterium; assembly: GCA_027293665.1. Lineage (GTDB taxonomy): Bacteria > Pseudomonadota > Gammaproteobacteria > Pseudomonadales > Azotimanducaceae > SZUA-309. The sequence continues at coordinate 760 of JAPUFN010000375.1, forward strand.
GGCGTACTTTGTCGACGAGGTCCGGGCCGGTGCGGTTCGTACCGGACCCGCTCAGCACGACGTAGATCTCCGTAACCAGGTCATGCTCGGCAACCGAGTTGGGCCGCGGCGCATCGAGCGCACCACGGTGCGCGAGTGCGATCTGGACATTCGTGTTGCCGACATCGATGGACCGGACCTGTTGATCGGTCAGGCCTGTCGCTTTAGCCACCTCGACGTACGCGGCGATTTCCTCGGCCGCAATGTAATCCGTTTCACACAGGACGCACGACGGTTCGACATGTTGTGCGGACATTCTGCCGAGCGTGCACCCGGCTGCGAGGGCCAAAACCGCAATAATAAGTCCTCTCATTGTAGCCTCCCAGGGTAGATTGGTGTGGATGAGGGTATCAACGGTTGCGTTCGTAGGCGCCGATGTCTTCATACCCGACTCCGCTACAGGAACGGGAGCCGTACCGGGCAAACTTTTGAATCCGCGGTCCTGTATCCACTTCACCGGTGTAGATATTGCCGTCGGAATCTACGGCCAGGATATGTATCCAGTGGAATTCGCCAACCTGGCGCCCTCGCCGGCCAATGCGGTCGAGTTCCGTATAGTTTTCCCGGTTGATGATGTAGAAAGTGCCGCTGGCCAGGTCTCCCACATAGAGGCAGGTCTGGCCCGGGTCGGTGGAAAAGGCCGCCGATACCGCCGTGCCGCTGGCCGTATAGGGGGCAATAGGAATATCCGTGACAAAACCGCAGACACCGGGCTGTGCTTCCGGATTGGCGCATTGGCCCTGCCCGACCTCGCTGATATCGAAAACCTGGATACGGTTATTGCCACGGTCACAGGCATACAGCAACCCGTCATCGCTGATCGTAGCACAGTGCAGAGGGCTGCGGAAAAACATCGGCGTCATGTTGCCGGCCTTATAGTCAAGGGCCCAGGGACCGGCCTGGTAGGGGTCGATATCCGTTCCCGCTGGCGTATCTGCCGGGTTCTGACCGTAGGCTCCGAAGTGTCCGATATACTGCCCGTTCTCGGCATCGACGATCAGGATACGCCGGTTGCCGTACCCATCGGCGATATACATGCGGTTGGTTTTCGGGTCTACGCTCATGTCTGCTACACGATAGGGCTGCGGGGTACCATGGGGTCCGCCATTAGTGTCCTCGCTATTCGGGCTGTCGATGCCCGCATGACCGATCTGGTAGACAAATTCGCCTTCGGCGGTAAACTTCAGGATATGGGAGTCATCGCCGTAGGTCGCTGCCCAGGGAAACTGGCCGGTGAAATGGGAGCCATTGCCGGCGATATAGACAAAATCATTATGGTCAACATAAATCCCATGCTCCCTGCCCGGCCAGAAACAGCCGTCTTCTTCCCGGCAGTTGTTTTCCAGGAATCCGGGATCCTGAGGCCCACCCCATGCATCGAGTAAATTGCCTTCACGGTCAAACTTGAGAACCGAAGGGGCGGCCCTACAGCAGCCTGAAATTCGATCTGCCAGTGCCCGGGAAAAACCCAGTCCGTCCACCGGCGTGCCGTCGGCATCTGTGCCGGCAGGTTCCAGTGCAAAGGCTGAACTTTGTTCCAACGATCTGCCACGATGGTAGACCCAGATGTTGTCGTTGGAATCTATCGCCATGCCCCCTACCTGGCCGATCAGCCAGTCATTCGGCAGCGGTTTGGGCCAGCTCGGATCAACCACAAAGCCTGGCGCTTCCGCGCCTTCGGGAACCCTGGGTTCTGAACGCTCCATCAGGAAGTCCAGGGTGTTGTCGGACAGGGGTCCTGTAGTATCGGTCGATTCGGCGCATGCCGAAATCACAAGCAAAGAAATGACCGCGGTGAGGATGGGGCCTTTACTTTTTAGCATGGTCAACACGGCCTAATCCAGATTTGTATAAAGGGCCGTAAGCTGAGTTAGAGTAAAGCCATGAAAATGCTACGCCCTGGCTCGCAAGCACAACTAAATACCCACCAAAAAGGGCGCGTCGCCAGGTAAGGAAGTAACGGTAGTTTCTCCCAACCTCTTCATAAACATCGCGAATACTTAACTTCGAGTTGTTGTCGTTCGCATCCGCCATAGCCCTAACCCTCCTTCATCAAGGTTGAGTGGAATATAATATCCGCCCACACCATTTGCACGACGGATGCTCCATGGCACCACCTGAAGATGTTTGACTGGGGGTGGGGGATGTAGTAGGATGTTGAGGGTGGAGCCTCAGTAGTGGACGATGCGCCAGTAGACCTTGGCGACCAGCGTGACGTTGCCGATGCGGATGGCATGAAAGGGCCGGTCGTCGTCTTGTAGTTCGTGGGCAGGCACCTTGATTATGTCGCCTGGGTCGAAATAGTTGGGGACGTCAACGAGCGCCGCCGCCTCAGTTGTATCCCCGTTGGAGCCGGCGGTGTTGTCGGGTACGTCCTCTCTGGGCTGACTACTCATAGCGGGTCCAAGGGGCTTTCGGGGTTCCTTTTTGGCAATTAAATACAGTGGGCTGGGGAGTGCCTATCAACAACATGGAGTAATCGGGCTCGATGAAACAATAGGAAATGCTGCGACGGGTGGTCAAGGGTTTGGGATGGTTAGAGAGGCAGCGCGGTGTGGCAAGGACCACAGGGAACGCCACACGGCGATGTCCGGCAGCCGGTGGTTTCGGGATAAGAAAACCAACAAGGTAGGACCGATGGTGGGCGAGC
>JAPUFN010000376.1 GCA_027293665.1 Gammaproteobacteria bacterium
GTCGATCCAGCCAACCCATGCTGCAGTTGCGGCGGTCGCATTGACCGGCGCGACTGCGCCGGTTCACGCACCAGGATCATGCCCGCAAAGCCATGCACTCCCCGGGCTAAGAAAGCATAAGGAAACTTATCGCCAGGCATAAGGTATCGCTCGAGGTCCCTGCGTTAGGGTATGCCATATCTTCAATCGCAGAACCTCGGTGCAAAGAACATGAAAATCCCGTCCATCCCCAGTCAGCCCGTGAGCTTCAATTCACGTTCTGCATTGTGTAGTGTCGGGATTGAATTGTGAGAAGGCCAAGCAGACCGGTCATGTCCGGTGAAAAAATCGGTCAATATGAAATTACGGAGCATATCGGCCGCGGCGGGATGGCCGACGTCTACAAGGCGATCCATCCGGGCCTGTCGGTTAATCGTGCTATCAAGGTCATTCGCCCTGAGCTGGTCACATCGGACGATTTTCGCGTCCGCTTCAAGAAAGAAGCGCATACAGTAGCCGAGTTGCGCCATCCGAACATCGTGCAGGTGCATGATTTCGGCTTGCAGGACGACAGCTTCTACATGGTCATGGAGTTCGTCGAAGGCAAGAACCTCAAGCAGTTGCTGGAAGCCGAAGGCCGGATTCGACCGATCGAGCGCGCATTGAAGATCGTCAGCCAGGTGGCGGCAGCTTTGGAATATGCGCACGAACACGATCTCGTGCACAGAGACATCAAGCCCGACAACATCATGCTGAGAGAAGAAGACGGCACGCCGGTTCTGATGGATTTTGGTATCGCCAAGTTGCTCACGGCAGACACGCAACTCACGCAGAAAGGTCTCGGTATAGGCACGCCGGCCTACATCGCACCCGAACAGGCCACCGCTCAGGAAGATATCGGTCCGGCCGCCGATATTTACTCGTTGTCGATCGTGCTCTATGAAATGTTGACGGGTCAGGTACCGTTTGTTGCGGACACGCCGATGGCGGTAATTCTGCAAGCGATCAATGAACCGTTACACCCGCCCAGAGAGGTATGCCCGGAAATCAGCGAAGAGCTGGAGCGGGTGATATTCAAAGGCACAGCCAAAAACCCAGCCGAGCGCTTCTCATCGGCTGGGGAATTTCGCACGGCACTCGAGCGACTTCTGCGCGAAGAGGATCTGAACGCGACGTATGTTCGTCCCGTGCCTGTCGGTGGCGCAAAGCCGGCTGCGGCCGTTCGCGGAGCCCGGCTAAAGGCAATCTCAATTACTGTAGCTGCGGCGATCGCTCTGGCGGTAGGCGGCAGCGTCTTGCTCAATCTGCGCTCCGAGGATGTAACGTCTGGCGACGCTGCTGCCAACGCAGGGCAGATTTCCGCGGGGCCTGTCGTCCAGGGCAGCGCAATGCCAGTGCAATCCACAGCGGTCGTGATCAGCGATTCCGCAGAATTTCGCGTTGCGGTACAGCCTTTCACGATTGTTGGTGAATTGCCGGGTGGCTTGAACCATCTGGGACGATCGCTCGCCAACGAGATCGGATACAGCCTTCGCCGGTTAACCGGTCTGCCGGTGGTCTACCGCGGTGCTGGTATTACTCGAGAGCAAACTGTCTTACCAGTTGCGGCGGCGTTGCGAGGGAATATCCAATTGCGCGAGGGCGCATGGCAGTTATCGGCGTTTCTCGAGGGAACCGATGGGGTAAAGCTCTGGTCGCAGGATTACGATTTTTCGCTAGAGACGGCATACGCTACGCAACGCACGATCTCCCTGGCGGTGGCTGAGGCTCTGGGCGCAATTTCCCCTACGGCAATAGAGATTGAACCCTTCACTGAAGCCGAGCTCCCGGCGATTGCCTACGAGCAGTTTCTGAGGGGTAGCATTCTGATCCAGCAACGCGGGGCACGGCCGATGGATGCCAGCATTCAGCTCTTCAGAAACACGCTGGATGCGCAACCGGAGTTCGCCCGCGCCCATCTCGCCATGGCCTATGTCTACGCCGCTTTCCCCTACTATGCTAATCGCGAGGAACCTGATGCATTTCGTCTGGCCGAGACGGCGCTAGCGCATGCGCTCGAGCATGACCCCGGTTTAAGCGCTGAGATCGTGGGTATACAGGCCTATATCAGCCTGCGCCGCTGGCAATGGCCACAGGCGCGCGAATTATTCGATCAGGCGTTGCAGCAGGACGCCAACAGCGCGGAGACGCTTGGATTTTATGCGCAATATCTGGCTTCAACGGGTGATGTCGAAGGTGCAGTTGCGCATGCCAGGAAAGCCTGGGACCTGGATGCGCATTCACCGGTCGTGCATGCCCAACTGGCCGTCTCGCTCCTCTGGCAGGGTGCGATCGCTGAAGCCGCGAGACAGTTTCAAATTGGTGACGAGTTGGGTCTGCAGGATCAGGCCAGCCCGGGCAAGTTGCTGCTGCTTTTCCTGCAGCGGCGAGAGGCAGAGGCTGTACTTGCCATCTCACAGTTGCACCGGGCCTCCAGCCTGCCTGATGAATGGGTCGCACGGGTCGTCCAGGGCGTATTCGATCCACAATCCCGGGCGCAGGCGGTAGCGGCATTTGCGTCCGCGATTCGTGAGAATTCGGTCCTGCCAAGTCTGCAATGGCCGATCTGGGTGTTGCTCGAAAATCAGGATCAGGCGTTCGCGACGTTTGAGCGTTTTGCCGCAGCCAGGCAGTACCGCTACCTGGATGTCGAGTTTCTGAGCTCGCCGGAAACGCGCGAATTTCGCGCAGACCCCCGGTATGCGGCCCTCGCGAATCGTTACGGCTTGCCGCTCCAGCCGGCGGGAAGTTAGTGATGCACCGATCCGCCATCCTCACAATACTGCTCGTGTGCGGGCAACCCTTCCCGGCCTGGTCGGCCGACGTTGGCGCTGGCTACGTAGCGTTGCTGGAGGGACAGCTTGCCCTACTGACGAAGGCTGCAGAGAAGGAGATCGGTAGAATTCACGAGTTGGCTCAGAGCACTGGCTCGGTTAATGACAGCAACGTTCCCGGCACAGTGACTTCCGATCTTGCTCGTTCGTTCGTGGACAAGCCAGCCGGTTTCGACGGGCAACTCCAGGCACTGCAAAACGCGCTGCAGATGTCGCTTGTGGAGGCCGCTCGGGAAATCGAAGGAGAACATCGTACCCGACTCATCCACGAATCAGGCACTGATGCTGTCGATGCAGACCTGCGTGCTGCAGCAACAGCACGGGCGAGTGAAGTGGCGACTGCCGTGGGTGATAACAACATCAACATAATGAACGTTTACCTCGCGATGCAGCTGTACATGAATTTGAATAACAAGCTGATCGACCAAGCGCTCGCTACGCAGAATTCTGTCGAGAAGCGCAGGTTGTACATGATGCAGGCTGCATACGTGTATGAATTTTCAAACGTCGTGATACGCGTCCTCGAAAATGCGCAACTGGAAGGGTTGGAATCACTTCGAACCTTGCGAAACGACAACCAGAGCAGAATTTCCCGCAGGCTCGCCCAGATCAATCTGCAACGCAGGGCGCTCAGAGAAGATGTGAATTCAGGGATGTTGACGAATCAAAGTGCCGGCGGGATGGAAAAGTCCTATGTGCAGATCATCCGGGCGAATCAGGAAGTGATGGCGGTATGGAACTACCTGCTGGAGAGCACGGTTGCACAACAGGAGTTTTTCGCCAGCCTTCCCGGGCGCGTCGCGCAGGTCAAGCAGAAGCAACAACTTGCAAGATTTCAGCTGGGTACGTTGCGCGATGTGTTGCTGGTTGGCGTAAATCTCGACCCGCTGGCGCGTATCGAAGACGCCTCGTTAAAAATTGATCAGTTGCCATTGTTGGAGCTTGATCAGGCGAGTGTGTTGCAGCTTGTTGGCCGGGTGGGAGGGGCAGTTGTTGCAAATTAAAACGCTGCTTCTGCTGTCCATGTTGCTGGTGATCGTCGCAGGTTGTGGTGATGCCGGTAGTACGTTATCCGGTGATGTAGCCGGCGTAGCTTGCGACGTTGCCGTAAGTGAGCCGCCAATCTGGCAGATGGCGCAGCAGGAATCGGCGCGTGTTCGGGTAGTCACGACGTTTTCGCCAGGCGATGCAGTTGCCGCCCGGGCCAACACCATCAATCAGCTGCAGGCGGCACTGGAAGCGCGCATTCGCCAGACCAATCCGGAATTCGATCGCCAGTCCGGGAACCGCGTGAGCGAACTGGTGGTCGAAATCGCGGAGATTGAAACCTGGGTTGAGCCTGCTACCTGCAACGAGTGGACGACCGCCTCGGTTAGCAATGAAGCGATCGCCACCGAGATCGTGTTTCTGCGGCTGAACCAGCAGTTCGCCAGCGACATCCCACGCTTTCGCGATCTTGGCGCAGATGCCGACATCTCCAATGAGCGCAGGTCGGGTTATCTGACCACGGCGCTGCTGCTGCTCGAATCACTGGACACGCGATATCTGGCGCAGACAATGGCGGTCAACTACGAACGTGAGTTGATCCAATCCTGGTTGGATGAACTTTCGGAAAACTCCGAAGCGGATTTCGCCGCGTTGTTGGGGCAAGGCTTGCGCAGCAAAAACGTGAGCGCAGCTCTGCGGACACGTAAATCGCTCGAGCAGTTCGATTCGATCAAATCTTCTGTGAGGTCTGCTGGTCTGCAGAAAATGGATCAGCTGATTGCGGGCTTTCGTTCGCAGGATCGCCAGGCTGATATGGCCGATATTCTGCAGCGCGGCCTGTCGGGCAGCTACGAGGAGGCCGAGGCAGCCGCTGCGGCGCTTGCGAAATACGCCAGTGCCGAGGCAACTGATGCGAGTAAATCGATCACCGAGTTGAACCTGCTGGCGCAAACGCTCAGAACGGCAGAACTCGAACTTGCCTTCACACGGTTGCAGGCGACTGACGCAACTGGACCCGTGCTGCGTGCGATGCGCGCGCAGATTGCCGGACTCGGTGCACGCTATGAACAGACGCCGAAATTGAGCGACTGGGAGGAGCAGTTGGC
>JAPUFN010000377.1 GCA_027293665.1 Gammaproteobacteria bacterium
TTTCGAGATACCAACAACCCGTGGCAGGAAGTAACTCGAGCATGCTTCGGGAACGATGCCGCGGCGGGCGAACACAAAACCGAATTTGGCGATGTCCGCAGCGATGCGAACGTCCATGGCGAGTGTCATGGTGATGCCGACACCGACGGCTGCTCCGTTTATCGCTGCGATGATCGGCTTGTTGAGTTCATAGATCCGGAGTGTCAGCTTGCCACCCCCGTCGGGCTGCACACCGCTCTTTCGATCCTCGCGGCCATCAGCGTTGAAGGTGTCGTCACCGCCGGACAGGTCGGCCCCAGCGCAGAAAGCGCGTCCGGCACCAGTAACGATGATTGCTCGCACCTCATCGTCTGCATCGGCACGATCGAAGGCGTCAATCATCTCGGTCAACATTTCTCCGGTGAAAGCGTTGAGCTTTTCCGGCCGGTAGAGGGTCAGCGTGAGAATCCCGTCTTCTACATCGTAGATAATAGTGTTGTAGCTCATAGCGCGGGACAACCTTGGGCTTAAGGAAGTGCTATGTTGCCCGTAAATGGGGGCGGCGTAAATTGGGGCGAGGCTGAGCCCAATTCACGCGAAAGCCGAGCGCCCGATGACCATCCGCATAATTTCGCTCGTGCCTTCCAGAATCTGGTGCACGCGCAAGTCGCGCACAAAACGCTCAACCGGGTAGTCCATCAGGTAACCGTAGCCGCCGTGTAACTGAAGCGCGTCGTTGGCGATCTTGGAACCCGATTCCGTTGCCAGGAGTTTTGCCATTGCGGCAAATGAGGTTTTGTCCAGCGCACTTTCGGTGACTTTTTGTGCTGCGATGTAGGTTAAAGCCCGTGCGGCAGACAACTGTGTCACCATGTCTGCAATCATAAACTGTGTGTTCTGGAAATCGGCGATTGTTTTACCAAACTGACGCCGCCCTTTGGTGTAGCTGATGGCCTCATCCAGACAGCGCTGGGCACCGCCCAGTGAGCAGGCAGCAATGTTCAAGCGGCCACCGTCTAAGCCCGACATGGCGATCTTGAACCCGTCGCCCTCATTGCCCACGAGGTTGTCGACCGGAACGCGGGCATCGCTGAAGTTGACGGTGGCAGTGGGTTGCGAATGCCATCCCATCTTGCGTTCTTTGGCGCCGAAGCTGACGCCGGGTGTGTCTTTCTCGACGACAAGGCAACTCACACCGGCGTGGCGATCCTGCCCTGTGCGTACCATGCAAACGTAGATTTCGTTCACCCCGGCGCCGGAAATAAAGGATTTGCTTCCGTTCAGCACGTATTGATCGCCATCACGTTCGGCTCGGGTACGGAGTGCGGCGGAATCTGAGCCGGAGTCCGGCTCTGTGAGACAGTAGCTGGCCATATGTTCCATGCTGATGAGTTGCGGCAGGAACCGCTTGCGTAAGCTGGCTGTTCCGAAGTGTTCTATCATCCACGAGGCCATGTTGTGGATGGAGATGAAGGCTGCGGTTGATGGGCATCCATAAGCCATCGCTTCTATGATCAACGCAGCTTCTACCCGACCAAAACCGATGCCGCCGTTTGCCTCTGAGAGGTATATTGCGCCGAAACCGAGGTCGGCCGCTTCGCTGATGGTTTCCCGCGGGAAGAACTGCTGCTCATCCCAGGTCGCGGCAAACGGGGTGATCTTCTCGGCGGTGAACTTCTCCGCGAGGTTTTTTACTGCAGCCTCGTCGTCGGTGAAGTGATAGTTCATTCGGCGCCCTGCCTCACTGCATGGTTGGTATTACAAAACTCTGGTCGGTGACGACACCTGCGGGCCAGCGTTGGGTGACGGTCTTCACCTTAGTGTAGAAGCGTATCCCCTCTGGGCCATGTTGATTTACATCGCCAAACGCTGAGCGTTTCCATCCGCCGAAGCTGTGATAGGCAACCGGTACTGGAATAGGCACATTGATGCCTACCATGCCAACGTTGACTCGTTGTGCAAACTCACGAGCAGCCTGCCCGTTGCGCGTGAAGATGGCCACACCGTTGCCGTACTGGTGGTTCGATGCCAGGTTCATCGCCTGCTCCACGGTCTTGGATCGTATGATTTGCAATACGGGGCCGAAGATTTCGTCTTTGTAGCTCTGCATGTCTGGGGTTACGTTGTCGAGAAGCGATGGTCCGATGAAAAACCCGTCTTCGTAACCTTGCAGGGAGAAGCCTCGCCCATCGACGATGAGTTTCGCGCCTTCGTCAACAGACATCTGGATGTAGCCGGAGATCTTTTCGCGGTGGGCTGCGGTGATCACGGGACCGTAGTGCGCCTCTGGATCGGTTGCTATGCCTACACGAAGCGCGTCGATTTCTGGTAGTAGCCGCTCGATAAGCGCGTCGGCAGTCTTGTCGCCGACACAAACGGCGACGGACAACGCCATACAGCGTTCGCCTGCCGAGCCATAGGCCGCACCGATAATGTCCTGAACCGTCTGGTCCAAATCCGCATCGGGTAACACGATGCCGTGGTTTTTTGCACCACCCATTGCCTGCACTCGCTTGCCATTCGCCGTACCAGTGGCGTAAACGTATTGAGCGATGTCTGAAGATCCGACAAAACTTACCGCTTTGATGTCCGGGTGAATAAGGATTGCATCCACGGCTTCCTTGTCTCCGTTCACAACGTTCAGTACACCTTCCGGCGCGCCGGCTTCCATGAATAACTCGCCGAGCCTGATCGGCACGCCTGGATCTTTTTCCGAAGGTTTCAACACAAAGGTGTTTCCGCAGGCAATGGCAACACCGAACATCCACATCGGAATCATGGCGGGGAAGTTGAACGGGGTGATGCCGGCTACCACTCCGAGTGGTTGACGCATCGAATAGATATCGATCCCCGGTCCGGCTCCTTCGGTGTACTCCCCTTTCAGCAAGTGGGGTATCCCGCAGGCGAACTCGATGACCTCGAGGCCACGTTGGATATCACCTTTGGAGTCGGCGAGTACTTTGCCGTGCTGCTCTGAGAGCAACTTTGCCATTTCGTCCATGTTGTCTTCGAGAAGACTCTTGAACTTGAACATCACCCGAGCACGGCGTTGCGGATTGATCGCTGCCCATGCCGGTTGTGCGGTCTGCGCAGCTTGCACTGCGTGATCCACCTCGGCAGTTGTCGCCATGGCGACCTGGGCTTGAACCTCACCGAGCGACGGGTTGAAGATGTCGCCAAATCGGCCGCTGGCTCCCGCCACCGCTTGACCAGCGACAAAATGGCCGTATTGCACGTCTGCCATAAACAGTCTCCCGAATTTCTTAAGTGCCCAGCATGAGGGCGACCAGTCTATTGCCGTAATTTCGCTTTATCTATAGGCATACGACCTCGAGCGAACTCATGAATAGTCCGGCTCGCGTTCGGTATCGGGGTTCTTGAGGCAGCTTTTAAGCCAGGCAAATTCTTGTAACCCCCAGATCGAGCGCATAACATTCGCGGGTTTGGCTGAGGGTGACGAGACCACCTGCGCCTAAGCCACGTATAAGGAGAGGGATGGAGTTACAGTTTTGCGAGGCGGACCCTCGAGTTTCGCACGAGGTGCGTGAGTTCATCGACAGGTTGGCCGTATGCTCTACGGGAACTCTGTATACGCGACA
>JAPUFN010000378.1 GCA_027293665.1 Gammaproteobacteria bacterium
CGACGAGATTATCCCAGCTACCATGCCGCGCCGGTGCCAGGCTGGATTGTCCGTGGCGCGCAGCTTCTGATCATCGGTCTGGCGCCCGGCATGCACGGAGCCAACGCGACGGGGCGCCCCTTCACCGGGGATTCGAGCGGCGTCTTCCTGTTTGCAGCGCTGCATCGCGCAGGATTTGCGTCGCATCCTTCAGCCGCCGAAGCCGCGTTGCGGAATACCTCCATCACGAATGCGGTGAAGTGTTTGCCGCCCTCGAACAAACCGGTGGCAGCCGAGATTGCGCAGTGTCGGAAGTATCTCATCGGCGAGATCGAAACCTTCGCACCCGCCGGTGGTAGCCGCTTGCGGCGACCGCGCTGCATCCTCTGTCTCGGCAGGCTCGCACACGATGCCGTGATCAGGGCCATGGCGCTCGCCCCGATGGCCTTTCGTCATGGTGAGATCCACCGGCTGGCGGAACGGCTGTACCTGATGGATACCTACCACCCCAGCCGGCAGAACACGAACACCGGCCGGCTGACAACGGAGATGTTCGATTCGGTATTTCAGCGCATTCGGACGCTGCTGTGAGACGCCCATAGGGAGATGATTTATAGTAGCCGCCGATGACCGAGCCTGCCTTTGAACACGAAGATTTTCTCGCCAGTCTGACGAAAAAACCGGGCGTCTACCGGATGCTCGCGACAGATGGCAGCGTGCTCTATGTCGGCAAGGCGAAGAACCTCAAAAGCCGTGTCTCCAGCTACTTCCGGGCATCAGGTCTCGAGAGTAAAACAATGGCGTTGGTGGCCAAGATTGCCGACATACAGATCACGGTTACCAACAGTGAAACCGAAGCGCTGCTGTTGGAACAAAGCCTCATCAAACAGGAACGCCCGCCATACAACATTGTCCTGCGTGATGACAAATCCTACCCCTACATCTACCTGACTGATCACAAAGACTTTCAGCGCTTGAGTTTCCATCGCGGGACAAAGCGCAAAACCGGCCGCTATTTCGGACCCTTTCCGTCCGCAAGTGCGGTGCGCGACAGTTTGAACATTCTGCAGAAACTGTTTCGACTGCGTCACTGTGATGATACGTTTTTCAAGAACCGGTCACGGCCTTGTCTGCAGTATCAGATACAGCGTTGCAGTGGTCCCTGCGTCGATCTGATCGAACCGGATGCGTATCAGGAGGATGTCAATCTGGCGGTAATGTTTCTCGAAGGGCGCAGCAACGCGGTGCTCGAACATTACAAAACGCGGATGAACGAAGCATCTGAGAAACTGGATTTCGAGCGTGCGGCAAGAAATCGCGACCAGATTGCGCATCTGAGGAAGGTGCAGGAACAACAATACGTGCATGCTGCAGAAGGCGACGTGGACGTCTTCGGGCTGGTTGAAACTTCTGCGGTGGGCTGTGTTCAGGCGTTGTTTGTCCGAGCCGGGCGGATGCTGGGTCAGCGTACCTGGTTTCCAAAGAATGAACTCTCCCTGCCGCCAGTGGAGCTGCTCTCGGCTTTTCTCTCGCAGTACTATCTTGGCGGCCAGGAACGCGACGTTCCGAAAACCGTCATCACATCGGTACCAATTGTCGATTCTGAACTGCTCGCGGGCACTCTCACCGAAAAGGCCGGTCGCCGCGTAGTCGTCGTTTCACAGGTTCGCGCTCAACGTGCCCGCTGGCTGCAACTTGCCATCGACAATGCGACCTACAGCGTGAATGCCTACCTCGCGGACAAACGCAATGTGTATGCGCGCTTCGTCGCTCTGCAGGAAGCTCTCAGCCTCGATGATGTGCCGCAGCGGCTGGAGTGTTTTGACATCAGCCACACGATGGGCGAGGCCACCGTTGCCTCTTGTGTCGTTTTTGATACGAATGGCCCGCTGAAATCGGACTACCGGCGCTTCAATATAGAAGACATCACCGGCGGCGATGACTATGCGGCGATGGAACAGGCGCTGCGCCGGCGCTACACGCGCCTCAAACAGGGCGAGGGTCAGCTCCCGGACATTCTCGTGATTGACGGTGGCAAGGGGCAACTCGAACGTGCTCGAGAAGTGCTGGAACAACTGCAGGTCGACGATGTGACGTTGCTGGGGATCGCCAAAGGTCCGAGTCGTCGTCCTGACCTGGAGCGCTACTTTCTGGTCACTGAAGAGATCGTCTTTCCCCGGCAGGGAGACGCCGTACACCTGTTGCAGCACATTCGCGACGAGGCTCATCGATTCGCGATAACGGGTCATCGACAGCGACGCCAGAAGCAACGGCGCAGATCTGAACTCGACGATATTCCCGGCGTGGGCGCCAAACGGCGGCGCGAACTTCTTACGCACTTTGGCGGAGTCAGGGCTGTAAAAGGTGCGAGCCGGGATGAGATTGCCAAAGTGAGCGGAATCAGCCGGAAGCTTGCCGAAGATATCTACGCGGCGCTGCATGCCGACTAAATCGCCGGAAAGGCAGTATCTGGACAAGAACTGGCTACAATGCGCGCAATGAATCTCCCCAACTTCCTCACGCTCGCCCGAATTCTGCTCATCCCGGTCTTTCTGGCCTTTTACATGATCCCGGGTGAGGGTACCCATCTTGCCGCGTCGGTCCTGTTTGCGCTTGCAGCGTTCACCGACTGGCTCGACGGCTATCTCGCACGCCGACTTGATCAGACGACCAAATTCGGCGCTTTTCTCGATCCGGTTGCAGACAAGCTCATCGTGGTCTCAGCCCTCGTGCTGCTCATCGGCTATCACCATTCGCTGTGGTTGACGATTCCGGGAATTGTGATCGTCGGTCGCGAGATCGTCATCAGCGCGCTGCGGGAATGGATGGCGGAGATGAACCGCCGCGGGATCGTTGCCGTGACCTGGTTTGGCCGCGTGAAAACCGCATTTCAGATGGTCGCCATCGTGGTCCTGCTGGCAAGCCCGCCGGAAGTAGACGACATCTGGGTGCGGCTCGGCTATACGTTGCTCTATATCGCGGCCGCGATGACGTTATTCTCGATGGTCATGTATCTGCGGGCCGCCTGGCCAACGCTGATGGCCGGACTGAGCTCTGAAAGCAGAGAGTAGACCGGTTAATTCAGGGTGCTGATTGCCGCGTGTAGAATCCCTCGAGCCAGGTGATCCAGGAAGAAACGGCTTATTGAGATTTAGCGTCTGCCAGCGAGTTCGAGTGCCTGCCAGACTTCAGCGGGACTGAACGATTCCATGCAGGCTGATAGGGCACTGTTTGCACCAGCAAATGTACAACGTCGGTCATAACACGGGGCGCAGGCAAAAGTTTCACTGCTGGCGATCAGATGCTGTTGGTTCAAGCCCGTGGCGCCAATCAGATCTGCGCTGGTGGGGCCGTAGAAACTCACAGAGGGTACATCCAGCACGGCGGCGAGATGACTGAGACCGGTATCGCAGCATACTGCACCGGC
>JAPUFN010000379.1 GCA_027293665.1 Gammaproteobacteria bacterium
TGCTTACGAGCGTTGTCGAGAGGTGAGCCGCGCTTGGCGGGAATAGTCCCTCTTCTGCTGTCAGGGGGCACGCGACTGCTGGCGTTGTTGCCGTTTTCCTCTGTGCAGCTCTTCGGTCGTCTGATCGGCCGGACTGCATGGATCATCCGCGGAAAGTCTGCCAGCGTGACCATGACCAACATCCGGCACTGCTTTCCAGCCATGGCTGAAAGTGATCGCGTGACGCTCGCGAAACAAAGTCTCCAACACACAGGTTGTTTGCTTGCAGAGTCAGGCATCGTCTTTCGCTGGCCAGCCGAGAAGATCGAAAGTCTGTTTGTCGAAATACAAGGTGCTGAACTCATCGAGTCAGCCATTGCCGAGCACCGCGGCGTTTTATTGCTCGCGCCACACTTTGGGAACTGGGACGTATTGTCGCTATATCTCGGCCGCTTCGACCTGACTGCGCTGTACGATCCGCCGCGGATCGCGTCTCTGGAAGCGCCGATTCGCGATGCCCGGGCGCGCACGGGATCGATTTTGCTGCCCATTGATGCGAAGGGATTGCGTAGCGTTTACACCGCGCTCAACACAGGCAAGGTGGTCGGCATGCTGCCGGATCAGGTGCCATCGCGCAGTGCTGGCCTGTATGTGCCGTTCTTCGGGCAACCGGCTTTGACGATGACGTTCGCCCATCGTCTGATCCGTGCGACGAAGCCACTTGTGATCATCGGCACTGCCCTGCGGCAGGCGCGGGGCTTTCGCATCCAGCTGCGCACGGTCGATGCTGAAATCCATGCGCCAACTGCCGAAGATTCCCTGGCCGTCATGAACGCCGCGATCGAAGAACTGGTGCTGGAAAATCCCGCGCAGTATCAGTGGGAGTACAAACGTTTCAAAAAACGGCCAACCGGTGTGGCGGGCATCTATGCAGACGACGATTAGTTTGTCCTGAGCGCTTGATTTGAGAGAGGTCGCCCGTTCACGCTCAACGGCGCCAGAAGGCAGGTGTCAGGAGCACCAGCAAGGTAAAGATTTCCAGGCGCCCAAGCAACATTGCAAAGACCAGTATCCATTTCACTGCAGCGGGCAGGCTTTCGTAGTTCATCGCGACTGCGCCGAGCCCCGGACCCAGATTATTTAGACAGGCGCCGACGGCGGAGAAGGCTGTAATGAAATCGAGATCGGAGACGGCCATGAGGAGGCATACCATGATCAGAAAGACGATCACGTAGATAGAGAAGAAACCCCAGACGGCCTGGATCACCCGATCCGGCACACGCTGCGAACCGAGTTTTATCGGGAACACGCCATTGGGATGGATCAGGCGCATGATCTCGCGATAGCCCTGCAAGTAGAGCAGCACCACCCGGATGATTTTTACGCCACCGGCAGTGGATCCGGCGCAGCCGCCGGCGAACGCAGCGAGCAGCAGGAGTATCGGTGCAGCAGAAGGCCAGATGCTGAAGTCGGTGGTTGTGTAGCCGGTGGTCGTGGCAATGGATACGGCCTGAAAAATTCCTTCCCGCAGTGGCGCCTCTGATGCTTCGGGATGCTGGTACAGAATGCTGACCACGATCACGGTCACGACGGTGAGCACGAAGATATACGCACGCACCTCGATATCCCGGAAGTAGAGCAGCGGGTTGCGCCGGTTGAACGCGACAAAATGCAGACCGAAGTTGATGCCTGAAATGATCATGAAAATAATCGCGACGGTTTCGATTGCCCCGTTGTCGAAGAAGCCGAGGCTCGCATCGTGTGTCGAGAAGCCGCCGATCGCCACGGTGGAGAAGCTGTGGCATATGGCATCGAAAAGCGACATCCCGGCAAGCCAGTAAGCGGTGGCGCAGGAAATCGTCAGGCCCAGGTAGAGATACCATAGCGCCCTGGCGGTCTCGGTGATCCTGGGTGTGAGTTTGGCGTCTTTGACCGGCCCCGGTGATTCCGCGCGGTACAACTGCATGCCGCCAATACCGAGCATGGGGAGGATAGCCACCGCGAGGACAATGATCCCCATGCCGCCCAACCACTGCAGGAGTTGCCGGTAAAGGAGAATCGACTTCGGTAGATCGTCAAGTCCGCTCAGGACAGTCGCGCCTGTCGTTGTCAGTGCGGACAGAGATTCGAATGCTGCATCCGTGAAAGAGGGGTTGATGCTTTCCGAAAGGTAGATCGGAATAGAGCCAAACAGACCGAGACTCAGATAAAACAGAACCGTGATCATGAAACCATCGCCGCTGCGCAGTTCACGTTGGCGGCCACTGAGCAGCGCGAGCGTCAGACCGGAAACAAGCGTGATGACAAAAGCCAGACCGAAGGTCGATGTCGTATCTTCGTCAAACCAGAGGTACGCAACGATCCCGGTGATGGCCAACGTGGAACTGAAGAGCGTCAGCAGAATCCCGATAACGCGAAAGATGGCAGAGAAATGCATGACCTAGAAGAAGGTAAGACCCACTTGGAACAGTCGTTCCACGACAGGCACCTGTTTCTTGTCCAGCAGGAACAAAATGACATGGTCTTCGGACTGAACAATTACATCGTCGTGAGCGATCATCACTTCGTCGCCTCTCACGACAGCACCGATTGTCGTTCCGGTCGGAAGCTCGATGTCCTTGACGGCGCGACCCACGACTTTGGAACTCTTTGCATCACCGTGGGCGATTGCCTCGATGGCTTCGGCAGCCCCGCGTCGCAGACTGTGGACCTGAACGATGTCGGCCCGCCGGACATGCGTGAGCAGTGAGCTCGTGGTTGCCTGCTGCGGCGATATTGCGATGTCGATTTCTCCACCCTGCACCAGGTCGACGTAGGCCGGTTTGCCGATCAGCGTAATAACCTGGCGAACACCGAGCCTTTTCGCGAGCAGCGATGACATGATGTTTACTTCGTCGTCGTTGGTTACTGCACAAAATACATCGCAATGTTCGATGTTTTCCTCCAGCAACAACTCCCTGTCAGTCGCGTCCCCATGTAAAACGACCGTACTGTCGAGTAGTTCAGCCAGGTCTTCGCAGCGGGCGGCATCGAATTCCAGCAATTTGACGGAATAGTAAGGTTCGATCGCCTTGGCGAGTAGCGTTCCGATGTGGCCGCCCCCGGCAATCATGACGCGTTTGTAGGGGCGTTCGACGCGACGCAGTTCAGACATGACTGCGTTGATATCTTCCGCTGCGGCGATGAAAAATACTTCGTCATCGGCCTCGAGCACAGTGTGACCCTTGGGCAGAATCGCCTTGCCCTGCCGGAAAATCGCAGCCACGCGAGTGTCCACGTTCGGCATGTGCTCGCGCAGGAAACTCAATTCCTGGCCGACCAACGGTCCGCCGTAATAAGCTCTGACGGCGACTAACTGAACTTTGCCACCGGCAAAATCCAGCACCTGTAGCGCGCCTGGGTGTTCGAGTAGCTGGCGTATGTTGTCAGTGACGACTTCTTCAGGATTGATCAGTACATCGATTGGCATGTGGTCCTGGGTAAAGAATCCCTCGCGGGCCAGATAGCTTGCATTGCGGATGCGGGCGATCTTCGTTGGTGTGCGGAAC